>JAFAYN010000056.1 GCA_019240375.1 Gemmatimonadota bacterium | reverse complement strand
CCAGCCGGTACGACTGCAGAAGCAGCGACAATTCCGGGTAGGCCAGGTCGTCGCGCCCGTCCAGGTCGCGGGACAGGGCCTCGCCCATCCCCCACCCCTGCTCCATCCCGCGCCGGAACGCCAGGTTCATGTCGCGCCCGGTCTCGTCAGCCATGCCGAAGGTGCCGTCCGCCAGCCCGGCCTCCACGTCCTCGCTGGTCCCGCCCCAGCGCGCCATCTCGTAGTCGTGCACCGCCGCCGAGCCGTTGGACCCCAGGTGCGTCACCGCGCCGCGCCGCATCAGGTCGATGAACACCGGCGCGAGCCCGGTCTTCACCACGTGCCCGCCCAGCATCCAGAGCACCGTCTTCTCGGCCCGGACGGCGCGGACCACCGCGTCCACCACCTGCAGAAAGGACTCGGCCTGGAGGATGCGGGGGAGGGAGCCGAGAAAGGCCCCGAAGCTCCGAGCGGCGGGATCGGCCGGCGGGGGAGAGGCATACTGCTCGGCCAGGACCTTGTTGGGACGCCCGCCCACCGGGATGGTGCGGACGCGCGAAAGGTCCGCCTCCGGACGCGCGGCGGACGCGGGCTCACCTGTCGGGTGCTGCTCTTCGGTCATGTCGTCGGGCAAAGGTCGGGGTCGGTGCTTCTCGACGTACAGCTGCCGGAGCAGCAGCCCCAAGCTATACGGCGGCTCCGCGCAGCGAAATGGCGCCCCGACCGTATGGATCGGCCAGGACGCCATTCGGGTCTCCTTCATCGGAAGCGAAAGCTCAGCGCTGCGCTCCCGCCGCGTACTCCGTCAGGTGCATGGTCAGCGAGCCGACCACCGGCACCTTGGACCGGATCTGCACCGGGACCTTCCGCGCGTCGTCGGAAAAGTACACCTCCGCTTCGCCGCCCTCGCTGAACAACCCCTTGGTCCTGATGACCGGGCGCACCACGATGGTCCGGAAGGTCCCCGCCGGCACCCTGATGGTCTCGCGGCGCAGGACCCGGAGCACCACCGGGTTCCCGTCCTCCTTGAAGTACCGGTTCAGCGTGTACGTGTCCCCCACGTTGAGCGGGAGCGTACGGGCGAAGTACAGGAAGGAGATGTCGTCCAGCGGCCGGTCGGTGGGGATGGTCCCCGTCTCGGCCTTGTCCGTCCGGCGGTACGTCTTCCGCTCGGGGAAGAACTCGTAGGTGCGGTGGCGCTCGTAGCGCACCTCCTTCTGGTCCTGCTTGAAGCGCCGGGAAAAGAGCCCGTCGGTGTCGATCCACGACTCGTACTTGTCGTCCACCCGGGCGAGCGGGACCCCGCCCGAGAGCCGGAAGCGGACGTGGTAGGTGTCGTTGCCGTTGACGCTCTCGATCCCCAGCACCTGCAGCGAGCCGCTCCCCACCGCCACCCCGCCCAGCTTCACCTGGTACGCCGCCCTCTCGCCCGAGCCGAACGGCATCACCGCCGGGGCCTGGAGGATGGTGTCCGGCTGCTGGAATCCCTGAAACGAAGCGCGGGCGTCGTGTGCTCCCGTGGCGGCCAGGACCGCCAGCGCGGAAAGAAAGATCCGGATCGACGCCCGCGCTGGATATCTATATGTCATCACCGTCCTTGCGTTCAGCTTCCCGTGTCCGGCGGCGCCGTCCTTCGCGGCGCTCGTCGCGACAGGTCCCACACTTCCGTCAGCGTGCTCCAGGGACGGAAGCGGCTCACCCGGTCGCGTCGGTCGTAGCGCACCCCCACCTCGGCCGCTTCCGCCCGGCGCGCGTGCGGCGCCACCGCGAGCAGCAGCTCGGCGTTGGCGGCCCACCCCTGGCGCGTCAGCAGCGGCGCGCCCTCCCGGTCGCCGAGCGCCCGCTTCAGCACGGACACCCGGTACGCCCGGAACCCCGCGAAGGGGTCGCGGATCTCCCGCGGGAACGCCGCGCGCGACAGGAGCCAGGGGAGCCCGCGCCGCGACCAGCGGAGCGCGCGCGACGCGGCGGACCCCACCTCGGTGGTGGTCCCGCCGACCACGTCGGCGCCGCCCTCCATCCGCTTCACCAGCGCGGGGATGTCCTCCGGCGCCTCGGTGAAGTCGGCCTGCATCACGATCATCAGGTCGCGCTTGGGGTGCGTGGAGCGGGCGACCGCCTCGCGCACCAGGCGCTCCAGCGCCGCGGCGTACCCCTCCGTCCGCTCGTTCCGGAGGACGGTGAGCGGGAGGACGCGGGTGTACGGCCGGACCACCTCCGCCGTGTCGTCGGTGGAGCCGTCGTCCAGCACCAGGATCTCGTAGTCGCGGCCGAACTCCGCCATGACCTGCCGGGTCTTCCACAGGAGGATCCCGACGGTCGGCGCCTCGTCCAGGGCGGGGATGCAGATGTAGATCAAGCTAGGTCACCGGTGGGCAGGATCGTCCCGTCGCGCTCTTCCCTAGTACCGTCCTGCGCGTCGGTCGGTTCCGGCGGCGGCGCGGTCTTCCAGCGCCGGTGGAACCAGAAGTACTGCTCGGGAGCGCCGCGCACGTCGGCCTCCAGGGCGGCGGCCAGCTCGCGGGTGAGGTGGGTCACGTCGGCTTCCAGGTCGCCGGTGCGGCGCACGGGAACCCGGTGCCCGGACACCACGTAGCGCACTCCCGGCCCCGGCTTGCGGCGCGCCGTGCACGCGAACACCGGGGCGTCCAGGCGCAGGGCGAAGAGGGCCGGGCCGCGGTGGGTGGAGGCGGGGCGCCCGAAGAAGGGGACGAAGACGCCGGTGCGGCGCGCGTCCTGGTCGGCGACGATCCCCACCACCCCGCCGGCCCGCAGCACCCGCGGCACCTGCCGGGGGGCGTCGCCGGTCTCGATGGTCTCCACCCCCAGCCGCTGGCGCAGTTCCTCCAGCCGCGCGTCCACCAGCGGGTTCCCCATCCGCTTGACGATCGCGGCGATGGGAAGGCCGCGCGACGCGACCGTGGCGGCGGCGATCTCCCAGTTCCCGTAGTGGCCGGTCACCAGGATCGCCCCGTTCCCCTCGTCCAGCGCGGCGTGCAGCTCGTCCCACCCGTGCGGCTCGGTGCGCGCGACGATGGCCTCCGGGTCGAGGCGCGACAGGCGGAGGATGGCGGTAGCCTCGCGCCCCAGGTGGCGGTAGGCGGCGCGCGAGGTTTCCCGGATCCACTCGTCGGAGGTGTCCGGGTAGGCGAGGCGCAGGTTGGCCTCCACGGTGGAGCGCCGGATCCCCAGCGG
The DNA here is from genome assembly GCA_019240375.1 of Gemmatimonadota bacterium. GTDB lineage: Bacteria > Gemmatimonadota > Gemmatimonadetes > Longimicrobiales > Longimicrobiaceae > JAFAYN01. The sequence continues at coordinate 7,859 of JAFAYN010000056.1, read as the reverse complement.
CCCACCCACCAGCCCGCCCACCCCGGCGCCGAGCCGGTCGGCGGCTCCCTCGGGGAGGGTGGAGACCAGCGACTCCAGCGCGCGCGCCATCACGTACTCGGCGCGGTGGGCGAGCGTCGGGCGCTTCGCCTCGCCCTTCTTCCGAGTGCGCCCGCTCATCGCGCGGCCTCCACCCCGGTTTCGCCCCAGCTGGCGATCATCTCCGCGCTGGTCCGGTAGGCGCCGTCGCGCACCCGCTGCCACCACCCGCGGTTGTCCAGGTACCAGCGCACCGTCGCCTCCAGCCCCTCGTCGAAGGTGCGCGAGGGGGTCCACCCCAGCTCGGCGCGCGCCTTGGCGAAGTCGATGGCGTAGCGGCGGTCGTGCCCCGGCCGGTCGGTGACGAAGCGGATCAATTCCTCGGAGGCGCCGACCGCGCGCGCGATCCGGCGCACCACCTCCAAGTTCCTGCGCTCGCTCGCCCCGCCGAAGTTGTAGACCTCCCCGCCCCGCCCCCCTTCCAGCGCGGCGAGCACGCCCCGGCAGTGGTCCTCCACGTGGATCCAGTCGCGGACGTTCTCCCCTCGTCCGTACACCGGGAGCGGATGCCCCTCCAGCGCGTTGACGATCATCAGGGGGATCAGCTTTTCCGGGAACTGGTACGGGCCGTAGTTGTTGGAGCAGCGGGTGACCACCACGTCCATCCCGTGCGTCCGGTGGTACGCCAGCGCCAGGTGGTCGGAGCCGGCCTTGCTGGCGCTGTAGGGCGAGGAGGGGCGGATGGGCGTCGCCTCGGTGAACGCCGGCTCGTCCGCCTCCAGGTCGCCGTACACCTCGTCGGTGGAAACGTGGACGAAGCGCCGCACCCCGGCCTCGCGCGCGGCGTCCAGCAGTACTTGCGTCCCCACCACGTTGGTGCGGACGAAGGGGGCGGCGCTGGCGATGGAGCGGTCCACGTGGCTTTCAGCCGCAAAGTGCGCCACCGCGTCGAAGCGGGCCGCGCGGAACAGCTCCGCCATACGCTCCGGGTCGGCGACGTCGCCGCGGACGAAGCGGTAGCGCCCCGCGGCTTCGGCGGCGGGCGCCACGTCGGCCAGGTTCTCGGGGTTGGCGGCGTAGGTCAGGAGGTCGAGGTTCCACATCTCCCACCCGGGCCGCTCGGCCAGGAGGAGGCGCACGAAGTTGCTCCCGATGAACCCCATCCCCCCGGTGACCAGGATCCGCCCGGCCGTCGTCGAGGTCTTCACCATCTATCTCCGTACCCGTGCGGCCGGTCGCGCCGGCCGCGTTGCCGTTTCGATTCCCGGGAAGAGCACCCGCTCCACCTCGTCCACCATCCGCTCCACGCCGAAGCGCTCGCGGATGCGGCGACGGGCTTCCTCCGCGCGCCGCGCCGCCTCACCCGCCCCGGCGCGCAGGTCCGTGAGGACTTCGCGCAGGGTGATCCGCAGCGCCGCCGCGTCGTCGGGAGGGACGATCCACCCCGCTTCCGCGCCACCCTCCGCGAGACCGACCGCGTCGCGCACCCCGCTCACGTCGGCGGCGACCACCGGCGTCCCCACGGCCATCGCCTCCAGCATCACGTTGGCCATCCCCTCGTTGCGGCTGCTCAGCACGAACAGGTCGCACGCGGCCAGCACCTCCGGGACGTCGCTCCGCTGGCCCGCGAAGTGGACCCGGTCGGCGACGCCGAGCCGCGCGGCCCGCTCGCGCAGCGCGCCCTCCTCCGGTCCGGCGCCCACGATCACCACCCGGGCGTCGGGGACCGCCGCGGCGGCGAAGGCGTCCAGCAGCAGGTCGAAGCCCTTGCGGTACGTCAGGTTCCCCACGCCGCCCACCAGCAGGGTCTCCGGGCCGGCGCCGAGCCGCGCGCGGAGGGCGCGGGTCGCCTCTTCCGGGGGCGCGTCGGCGGGGACGATCCCGTTGAACACCACATGCACGGCTTCCGCGGGGAACCAGGGCGCGGAGCGGAGCCAGGCGTCGCGGATCTCCCGCGCATTGACCACCAGCGCGTCCACCCAGCGCCGGAAGGGGAGGGCGTGCCGGCCGTGCTCCAGCTCCCGGACGATCCCGAGCCGGACCACAACCCGCGGCACGCCGGCGCGGCGGCCCGCCCAGGCGCCCCAGAAGGTGGTGCGCCAGGAGGTGAGGAGGAGCGCGTCCGGGCGCTCCCGCCGCAGCCACCTGCGGAAGCGCACCCCCCGCCCCACGTCGGCGTACCCGCCGGGGCGGACCGGCGCGGTGCGGATCCCCCGGCGCCGCAGCTCGTCGGGGACGGGCCCGGATCCGCGGCAGGAGACCACCACCTCGTGCCCGCGGGCGGCGAGCCCGGCCGCGAGGGTGGCGAGCCACTTCTCGTTCCCGCCCCACACCCGGCTGCCGTTCTGGATCACCAGCTTCATGCGCGCACCGTCATCGGGGGCGGCCGGCGGGGAGGTAGCGCCGCGCCGCGCGCTCCACCCTTTCCAGCACGTCGCGCACGGTGATCCGCTCCATCCGCCCCTGCTTGGCGTGTGCGTGCGAAGCGTCGGGCGTCTCGCCAGGGTCGGTGTAGCGGTCCACCCACAGCTCCTCGAAGCGGCGGTAGGGCCCAACCCGCAGCGGGTTGGTGTGCCCGTACAGCCCGATCACCGGGACCTCCATCGCCCGGGCGATGTGGGTGGGACCGGTGTCCGGGGCGATCACCAGGTCGCTCCCCCCCAGGAGCCAGACCAGGCGGCGGACCCCGTCGCCCAGCGCCCACACCGGCTCCGCGCTCGCCCGGCTCGCGATCTCCCGGGCGGCCCGCCCCTCGCGCTCCCCCGGCCCGCCCACCAGCACCGTCCGGAAGCCGAAGTCGTGCTCCAGCGCGTCCACCACCTCCGCGTACCGCTCCGCCGGCCAGTCCTTGCTGGCCTTGGACGACGAGGGGACCAGCGCGACCACGGGCCGGTCGCGCAGCGGAGCGAAGAACTCCGCCTGGGCCTGGCGCTCGGCGTCGGAGGGGGCGAGGCGCCACTCCACCCGGTAGTCGCGCACCCCCAGGTAGTCCACGAACTCCAGGAAATGGTCCTGCACGTGCCGGCGCGGGGCGGGCGGGATGCGCTCGCTGCTCGCCAGCCACACCCAGTCGCGCGTGCGCCCCCGGTCGAAGCCGATCCGCCGCGGGGCGCCGGACAGGAGCGTCGGGGGGATGCTCTTCCCCAGGTGGTACAGGTTCAGGGTGACGTCGAAGCGACGGTCGCGCAGCCGGCGCCACAGGTCGAGCACCCCGCGCCACCCGCGCCGCCGGTGGAAGACGATCGTCTCGTCGACCGAGGGGTGCCCCTCCAGGAGCGGCGCCCCCAGCGGCTCCACGATCCAGGTGATCCGGCATCCCGGGTCGGCCTGCTTGAGCGCGTTGACCACCGGCATCCCCCACACCGCGTCGCCCAGCCCGCCCAGGCACACCACGCACACGCGGCGCCCCGGGCCCAGGAAGCCGGCGGGCGCCTCAGCCGCCACGGGCCACCCCGCTCCCGGAGAGCACCGCCTCCCAGCCGTCGAGCATCCGCTCCAGGCTGAACGACTCCCGGGCGCGCCGCAGCGCCGCCGCCCGCATCTCCGCGCGCAGCGGCGGCGACTCCAGGATCCGCCCCGCGGCGTCGGCGACCTCGCCCGCGTCGAAGCCCACCACCACCCCGGGCGCGCTCCCGTCGTCCAGCGGGTCCAGCGCGTCGGGGGCGCCGCTGACGCGGGTGCTGACCACCGGGACCCCGGCGGCGAGCGCCTCCATCATGGAGTTGCTCATCCCCTCCCGGTCGGAGGTGATCAGGTACAGGTCCAGGGCGTCCAGCACGTCCCCCACGTCCTCGCGGTGGCCCAGGAAGTGGACCCGCTCCCGGACGCCAAGCTCCGCCGCCAGCGCTTCCAGCGCGGCCCGCTCGGGGCCCTCCCCCGCCAGCACGCAGTGCACGTCGGCGGGGAGGCGGACGAAGGCGCGCAGGAGCCGGTCGAAGCGCTTCTGCACGTCCAGGCGCGCCGTGGCGCCCACCACCCGGGCGCCGGGCGGGAGCCCGAGCGAGCGACGCACCTCGCCGGGGGGGTGGAGGCGCGGGCGGAGGGCGATGCCGCCGGGGACGATGGCCAGCTTCGCCGCGTCGATCCCGGCGTCCAGGTACCGGCGCCGCATGTCCTCCGTCTTGAGGACCACGCAGTCCACCCAGTGGTCGATGGCGAAGTTGTACTTCCGCCACCTCGGCGTGTCGGTCTCCAGCCCGATGCGCGCCACCACGCGGGGGACCCCCGCCAGGCGGGCGGCGCCGGCGGCCAGCAGCATCTTCTTGAAGGTCCCGACCAGGAGGACGTCGGGGCGGTGCCGGCGGAGCTTCGCGGCGAAGCGGAGGGCGTGGGGGAGCATCGCGTCGCCCCCGATCAGCGCCATCTCGGCCGCGATCCCGAACTCTTCCGCGGGCCCCGACACCACCGGGGAGTTGCAGAACAGGTGGACCCGGTGCCCCCGCGCCTGGAGGCCGGCCAGGAGGGTGAGGGTGGCGCGCTCGGCGCCGCCGTAGACGAAGGCGCCGTTGTGGGCGGCGACGTACATCAGACGGCCGCTCCCTCCCGCTCCCGGAACCAGCGCACGAAGCGCCGCACCCCGTCCTCCAGCGGCGTGCGCGGATCGTACCCCAGGAGGGCGCGGGCCCGGCTCACGTCGGCGAAGGTCCGCTCCACGTCGCCGGGCTGGGCGGGGAGGCGGCGGATCCGGGGCTCCACCCCCAGCTCATGGCCCAGCAGCGCCACCAGCTCCGTCAGCGTGACGGTGCGGCTCTCGCCCAGGTTGAAGATCTCGAAGACGCCGGGGTGGTCGAGCGCGTAGCGGATCGCCCCCTCCACCCCCTGCACCACGTCGTCCACGTAGGTGTAGTCGCGCCGCGTGCTCCCGTCCCCGAACAGGGGGATCTCGTCCCCCGCCGCCATGAGCCGGGTGAACCGGTGGATGGCGAGGTCGGGGCGCTGACGCGGGCCGTACACCGTGAAAAGGCGCAGGCACACCACCGCGAGCCCGTGCAGGTGGGCGTAGGTGTGGCCCAGCAGCTCCGCCGCCCGCTTGCTCGCGGCGTACGGGGAGATCGGCTGCGCGACCGGGTCGCTCTCGCGGAAGGGGACCGGGGCGGCGTTGCCGTACACGCTGGAGCTGGAGCCCAGCAGGAAGGCCCGCGCTCCGCGGCGCCGGGCCACCTCCAGCATCCCCACCGTCCCCCCCACGTTGACGTGCACGGAGTCGAGCGGCTGGTGGATCGAGGGCCGCACCCCCGGCCTCCCGGCCAGGTGCACCACCGCGTCTACCCCACCCTCACCCAGCGCGGCCTCCACCCCGTCCGGGTCGCACACGTCGGCTTCCAGCAGCCGGAAGCGGGGGTGCCCCTCCAGCGCCACCAGGTTGCCCCGCTTGACGGCCGGGTCGTAGAACCGGTCGAAGTTGTCCACGGCGACCACCTCGTCGCCGCGCTCCACCAGCCGCTGGCAGACGTGGCTCCCGATGAACCCGGCGCCGCCCGTTACCAGCACCCTCATGGCTCCACCGCCAGGCGGAGGGGAGCCCGCGCGCCACCCCGGACGGCCGCGAGCACGGCGCCCGCGGTCTCGATCACCCGCTCCGGCGCCACCGCGGCCAGGCAGGCGGGACGCCCGCCCCGGGACGAGCCGTGGTCGCACCCTTCGGACGCGGGCGCCTCCACGAAGTGCTGCGCCGTATGGGGGGAGGGGTCGTTCCACACCCGGCCCAGCCCGCAGCGGACCACCATCAGCGTGGGCGTTCCCACCGCGGCGGCCACGTGCTTGGGGCCGCCGTCGTTCCCCATCCACAGGGTGCAGCGCTCGTACAGCGCCGCCAGCTCGCGCAGGGTGGTCCGCCCGTAGCTCCACACCGCGGGGTGGCTCATCCGGCGGGCCACGGCCTCGGCCTGCCGCCGCTCGCCCGGGCCGCAGGTGACCAGGATGCGGGCCCCCATGGCCGCCACCGCGTCGGCGACCTCGGCCCAGCGCTCCTCGCCCCACTGCTTGAACGGCTCGCGGCTCACCGGCGACACGGCCACTATGGGGACATCCCCTTCCAGCCCGCTGGCCGCGAAGATCTCGCGGGCCCGGTCGCGCTCCCGCTCGCCGACGCCGATGTCGAGGGGGAGCGCGTCCGCCCCCTCGGGCCGGATCCCCAGCGGCTCCAGCAGCCCCAGCTTCCGCCAGGCGGTGTACTCCAGCGGCGGGCGGGTCTTGGGGACGAGGTGCGTGTAGGCCAGGTTGCGCGGGCCGCGCCCCTGCACCCCGATCCGCCGCTCCGCGCCGGAGGCCAGCACCAGGCGCGCGGTCCGGGGCATCGACTGGAAGTCGAGCACCGTGTCGTACCCCTGGCCGCGGATCCAGCGGACCAGCCCCAGCCCCTCCCGCACGCCGGGGCGCCAGACCCGCACCTCACCCAGGTACGGGTTGCCGGCCAGGGCGTCGGCGCCCAGCGCCCCGGTGAGGAAGTCGATCCGCGCTCCGGGGTACGCCTCGCGGAGCGCGCGCACGGCGGGCGTGCACAGGAGCACGTCGCCCATGTTGCGGAGCTGGATCAGCAGCGCGCGCCGCACCGGCGCCCCCGGTACGTCCCCCGGCATCAGGCCCCGAAGAACGCCCGAATCGTGTCGGCCACGTGCTCCCGCTGCTCGGCGGCGAGCTCCGGGTACACGGGGATGGAGAGCACCTCCCGGGCAGCGCGCTCCGACTCCGGGAAGTCGCCCTCGCCGTACCCCAGGTACGCGAAGCACTCCTGCAGGTGCAGCGGGACCGGGTAGTACACCGAGCTCCCCACCCCGCGCTCGCGGAGGTGGTCGGCCAGCGCGTCGCGGCGCCCATCCAGGACGCGCAGGGTGTACTGGTTGATGATCGACTCGTTCTCCGGCCGGATCGGCGGCGTCACGATCCCCTCCACCCCGGCAAGCGCCTCGTCGTAGAAGCGGGCGTTGGCCCGGCGCGCGTCGCTCCACCCCCGCAGGTACGGGAGCTTTGCCGCCAGCACCGCCGCCTGCATCGCGTCCAGGCGCGAGTTGTACCCCACCTCCTCGTGGTGGTACATCTGCCGCCCGCCGTGCACCCGCAGCCGGCGCAGCCGCTCCGCCGTGGCCGCGTCGTTGGTGACGGTCATCCCCGCGTCGCCGAAGGCGCCAAGGTTCTTGGTGGGGAAGAAGGAGAAGGCGCAGGCGTCGCCCAGCGTCCCCGTGGTGATCCAGCGCCCGTCGGCCAGGCGCTGCCGCGCGCCGATCGCCTGCGCCGCGTCCTCCAGCATCCGCACCCCGCGCCGCTCGCCCAGCTCGCGGAAGGCGGTCATGTCGGCCATCTGCCCGAACAGGTGCACCGGCACCACCACGCGCGTCCGCTCGGTGAGCGCGGCCTCGGCGGCGGCGGGGCTCAGGTTGAAGGTGTCCGGGTCGATGTCCGCGAACACCGGCCGCGCGCCGACGTTGTGGATCGCGCCGGCGGTGGCGAAGAAGGTGAAGGGCGAGGTGACCACCTCGTCGCCCCGCTCCACCCCCAGCGCGCGGAGGGCCAGGAGGAGAGCGTCGGTCCCGCTGGCGCACCCCACGGCGTGCTCCACCCCCAGGTACTCGGCCATCTGCGCCTCGAACCGGTCCACGGTGGGGCCCAGGATGAAGCGCTGCTCGTCGATCACCGGCTGTATGGCGGCCATCAGCTCCCCGGCGATGGCACGGTACTGCTGCGTCAGGTCCAGCAAGGGGACTTGCATCATCTATCTGCGATTCGAGTGGTTCACGTCGTCATCCCTCCGCCGCCTCCACCGCGTGCAGCACGGCTTCCTCGGGGGCGAACTGGAGGGTGTAGAGGCGGCGGTACACGCCGCCCTCGGCCAGGAGCTGCTCGTG
>JAFAYN010000047.1 GCA_019240375.1 Gemmatimonadota bacterium | reverse complement strand
GCCGGCCCCTTGATCACCTCGATCGACTCGATGTCCTCGGGGTTGATGAAGGAGAGCGCCGAGGTGACCTGGGTACTGAAGGCGGTGATGCCGGCCCCGGAAGCGCCGAAGTTGCCGAGCGCCGCGTCGCTGTAGCGGACGCCGTCCACGTAGATCACCGGGCGCACCGCCGTGAGCGAGCCCGCGCCGCGGACCACGATGTCGGCCGCCGCGCCCGGGGTGCCCGAGTTGGACAGGATCTGCACGCCCGGGGTGCGGGACTGCAGGATCTCGGTCACGTCGCTGACCGTGGTCTTCTGCGTCACGTCCTCGGCGTCGAGCTTGACGATGGAGTTGCCCAGCTCACGGCGGCTGACGGCGCCCGGCGTGCCGGTGACCACCAGCGCGTCCAGCGACACCGCCGTCGCGACGAGCGCGAAGTCGGCGCTGGCGGTCTGGCCCGCGGCGACGGTCACGGTCGCGGTGGAGGGGGTGAAGCCGAGCATCGCCGCCCGGACCTGGACGCGGCCCGCGGCCACGTTGGCGAGCGCGTACTCCCCTGAGGCGTTGGTGACGGCGGCCGCGCCGGTCCCGGGGATGGTGACCTGCACCCCGGCCAGGGGGCGCCGGTTGCCCGTCTCGACGACGGTGCCCCGCACCGTCCCGGCGGTCTGGGCCGTGAGCGGGGGTGCGGTGAGGCCCAGCAGGGCCGCGGCCGCGAAGAGCATCCGCGCGAACTTTCGGCGGGTTGACGAGATCATCTCGTTTTCTCCTGGAGATTGGGGTCGTGCGGTCGGACGACGTGTGGATTGCACAGCACGGCGAGTGGAGCGATACGCATCCTCTGGTTGGGGGAAGCGACATGCCGCCGCGAGTGGCGGGTACCCCGGCGAAAGGGCGCCCGCCGCTCGAGGCTCACCGTCGATGACGAGAATTCAGCGGCAGATTAGTGTTTGAGACGGCGCATGTCAACGCGAACGGCCTGTTCCCGCCGACTTCTTCCCATACGAAAGCCCTCCGATGGACTTCGAGCCATCGGAGGGCGCTTCACTTCGTGGATTTTGCCGGGTTCGGCGGACAAGTCACCCCACGCCGACCGGCCGGCGCATCAGCATGTACACGCCCCGGTCCTCCACCCGGACGAAGCTCAGCCGGAGGAACTCGCGGTCCTCGTCACGGATGGGCCGGAGCAACACTTCTGTTACGATTTCGAACTCCTTTCAGGCTATCACTTTTTCCTGGAAAGGTCGTATCAAAGCTTATATCTCAAGACAAAATGCAGTATTAGGCACAAGGCGTGCGGCTGACTGGCCGCACCCTTTGCACGCTTCCGCGCTCCGCTCAGCCACGGGGCGGGAAAACACCCTGGAGGGCGATGTTGAAGTAGAAGGTGAGGTAGGGCATCATGTTGTTGTGCGGCTGATCCCCCCCCGCGGGAGCGTACATCATGGGCGACATGTTCACCAGCGTTCCGGGCGTCGTGTACGTCAGCCCCCCCACCGGACGCGCCAGGCTGTTCCCCGACGGGTTCTTGCTGTTCGCCGGGTTCCCCTGCGACATCAGCGCGTGACTGTGCGCCGGGATCTCGCTCTCCAGCAGCGACACCGTCTCGCTCCCCCCCGTCTCCCCCAGGTCGTGCAGCGACAGCCCCGGTCCCTGCCCCGGGTGCATCGGCGCGCTCCCCTGCAGGTTCGGCAACGCGAACGTGCTCTTCCCGTCTCCCCCATACGTGGTCCCCAGCAGCGAGAACAGCGCGGTGTTCTGCGAGATCGGCAGGATCTGCCCATTGCACCACGCCCACCCCTTCGGCGCGAAGTTGAACGGGAAGATGCGAATCTCTGCGACAAACGGATCCATGTGGGCTCTCTCAGGTGGGGGAAGGATAGATGCCGAAGAGCGAGATGATGAAGTCCACGCACAGGTACGGCTGGAAGTTCGTGTGTGGCTGGCTCCCGCCGGTGGACCCCACCGACTGCGGCGCCATGGCCGAACTCGGCACCGCGTTCCGGTACAGGTCGATGACGGTGGGCTGCCCCACCAGGTTGGTCGCCGGAGCCGCCTGGAGCGCGTTCTGGGCCGAGGCCAGCGCCGCGTGCGTGTGCGAGGGGATCTGGCTGATCGTCAGCGTGACCTCCTCCACTCCACCCGTCTCCGCCAGGATGAAGCCGTTGCCCTGGTGGATCGGCAGCCGCCCCCGCTGATCCGGCAGCGCGAACGTGCTCTCTCCATCGCCGCCGTAGGTGGTGCCGATCAGGTTGAAGAGCGTCTCGTACTCGCTGATGGGCAGGAGCTGCCCCTCGCAGAACGCCCAGCCGGCCGGGGCGAAGTTTCCGGCGAACATCCGGATCTCGCCCACATAGGGTTGTGCCATGAAGGTGTCCGTCTCAGTTGGGGGAGGGGAAGATGCCCTGCAGCGCGATGCAGAACGTCAGCGTCAG
>JAFAYN010000439.1 GCA_019240375.1 Gemmatimonadota bacterium | reverse complement strand
AGCCTTCCTGGCCGTGGAGGACCGCCGCTTCTACCAGCACCACGGCGTGGACTGGAAGCGCTTCATGGGCGCCCTGGTCAAGAACGTCAAGGCGCGCGGGGTGGCCGAGGGGGGGAGCACCATCACCATGCAGCTCGCCCGCAACCTGTTCCCCAAGGCGCTCCCGTACCAGGAGCGCTCCATCCGCCGCAAGCTGATGGAGATCCGGGTGGCGCGGCAGATCGAGCAGGCGCTCCCCAAGGACAAGATCCTGGAGCTGTACATGAACCACATCTACCTCGGCGAGGGTGCCTACGGGGTGGATGCGGCGGCGCGGGAGTACTTCGGCAAGCCGGCCTCGCAGCTCAGCATCGGCGAGGCCGCCGTGCTGGGCGGGCTCCCCAAGGCCCCCTCGCAGATCAACCCGCGCGAGGACCGCAAGGCGGCCACCGAGCGGCGCGACCTGGTGCTGGAGGAGATGGCGAAGGCGGGGTACATCACCCCGGCGCAGGCCGCGGAGGCGAAGGCGAAGCCGATCCGGCTGGCCCGCAACACCGCAGGCGCCCGCGCCGAGCGGGGCGCGTACTTCAAGGCGCAGGTGCGCCGCGAGCTGGACGAGCGGGTTGGCGACCAGTTCTACACCTCGGGGCTGCGCGTCTACACCAGCTACGACCCCGTCGCGCAGACCGCCGCCGAGGAAGAGCTGGCACGGCAGATCGGCGCCATCGAGGCGGGGCGCTTCGGGAGCTACCGCCACCCCACCTACGCCGCGACCCGGGGCGACACCGCCGAGAGCGGGAACACCACCTACCTCCAGGGGGCGGTGATCCTGATGGACGCGCGGAACGGCGAGGTCCGGGCGCTGGTGGGCGGGCGCGACTACGACGACTCCAAGTTCGACCGGGCCACCCAGGCGCAGCGGCAGCCGGGCTCCGCCTTCAAGCCCTTCGTGTATCTCACCGCGCTGGAGCGGGGGATCGCCCCCTCGCAGAAGTTCGAGGACGCGCCGCTCAAGGTGACCCTGACCGGCGGGCAGACCTGGGAGCCGAAGAACTACACCCCCAACTACGCCGGCCCCATCACCCTGCGCGAGGCGCTGACCCAGTCCAAGAACACGGTCACGGTGCGGGTGGCGCAGGAGGTGGGGATGGACGACGTGATCCGCACCGCGCACGAGCTGGGGATCAGCAACGAGATCTCCTCCCTCCCCTCCACCTCGCTGGGCGCGGCCGAGGTGCGCCCCATGGAGATGACGGAGGCGTATGCCGCCTTCGCCAACGGGGGGGAAAGGGTGGAGCCGCACTTCATCCGCCGCATCGAGGACCGCGACGGCGGCGTGGTGTGGGAGGCGGAGGAAGAGCGCGAGAGCGTGATCGAGCCGGCCGCCGCCTTCGTCCTCACCTCCATGCTGCAGGACGTGGTGGCCCGCGGGACGGGGACCATGGTGCGCGCGGTCGGCTTCGGCGGGCCGGCGGCCGGGAAGACCGGGACCACCAACGCCGCCACCGACGTCTGGTTCATCGGCTACACCCCGGAGCTGGTGGGGACGGTGTGGATCGGGCTCGACAAGCCGGAGACCATCGTCCCCGGCGCCTCCGGCGGGACGCTGGCCGCGCCGGTGTGGGGGCGGATCATGAGCCGGGTGTACGCCGGGCGCCCGATGCCGCGCCCCTGGTCGCCCCCCTCGGGCGTGGCCACCGCGCAGGTGGACCGGGTCACCGGGATCCCCGTGGACGCGGCCTGCCCGGCTCGCGGCCCGACGTACACCGAGTACTTCATCGGCTCGCCCCCGGCCGGCGAGGGGTGCTATCCCGGTGCCAACGCGCCGTATGGAGCGGTCGCCACCACCGGCGTCGACACGGCGTGGCACGACACGGAGTGGGGCGCCCCGGCCGACGCGAGCGCCGACACCTCCCTGGCCGCGGCCGGGATCGACTGGCCCGAGCTGGAGGCGATGCGCCGCCACCGGGCCACGGCCGGCGCGGCGGCGCTCCCCGACACGGCGGGGCTCCCGCCCCTCCCCACGGACGGCAACCTGCCCATGCCGCGCTCCAGCGCGCCGGCCGCGCCGCGCCGCAGGATCCCGGTCGCGCGTCCGGCCTCGCCGCCGCCCACGGGCGACGACGGAGCGCCGGCGTCCCCGCCCGCGCGGGAGGAGACGCCCCGCCAGCCTCCCAAGGTGCTGGGAACCCCGACGCAGGGCGAGCCGGCGTCGCCCCCGGCGCCCGCGCCCTCGACCCCGCCCGACACCACGCAGAAGCCCTGAACCGGCTCCGTCCCGGGGCCGCCTGGCCCCGGGACCAGGGGAACTCTTTTTCCGCCTCGGGGTTGCATTTCCTCACGCCGGACCGGGAAGCGCGGCGGCTCGCGCCACCTCCCGGCTCGCGCACATTCGACATCCACGGAAGGGAAAGATCTTGCTGAACAGGATGATTCGCGCGTCGCTGATCGCCGCGGCCGCGGCGGCCCTTCCGCTCGGGCTGTCGGCCCAGCGGACGCCGGCGCCCCGCACCGCGGCCTCCCGCGCCGCGGCGATGCCGCCGGCCAGCGGGGGCCCCACCCTCACCGCCGCCCAGCGCGAGATGCAGGGGTGGTACATGGAGCTGATGCAGATCGGCCAGCGGCTCCAGAACGCGCAGCTCAGGGCGATGCAGGACCCGCAGCTCCGCGCCGAGCAGGAAGCGCTGGGGCGCGACCTCAAGGCGGCGGTGGTGCGGGTCGATCCCGGCCTGGCGAACCTGGAGCCGCGCGCCCGTGCGATGGAGGCCGAGGCGCTGCGGGCCAAGCAGGCGGGCGACCAGGCGCGGCTGGCGAAGCTGATCCAGGACGCGCAGCAGATCCAGGTGCGGCTGATGAACGCGCAGAACCGGGTGATGCGCGAGCAGCCGGCGCTCGCCGCGCGGGGCAAGTCGTTCGAGGAAAAGCTCCGCCGCAAGATGATCCAGGTGGAGCCGCAGACCATGGCGCTGGTGGAGCGCGGCAAGGTGCTGCAGTCCAGGCTCGCCACCGCGTCGCGGGCGCAGCAGCAGGGAGCCCGGCACTGATCCTTCCCTCGTCCGACGTGGTGTAGATGCGAGGAGGGGCGCCCGACCGGTCGGGCGCCCCTCTTCGTTTTCTCTCCTCCCCAGCCGCTCAGTCGATCCCGGTCAGGATCTCCGCGAGCACCCCCAGCGCGGCGTCCGCCTGCTCGTCGGTGATGACGAAGGGCGGCGACAGCGACAGCACGCTCCCGTGGATTCCCCCGCCCAGCACGATGATCCCGCGGCGCAGCGCCTCCACCACGATCCGCCCCACCAGCTCGGGCGCGGGCTCGCGGGTGGTCCGGTCGCGCACCATCTCCACCCCGATCATCATCCCCAGCCCGCGCACCTCGCCCACCCGGGGATGGTCGCGCGTGCCCTCCTCCAGCCGCGCCCGCATGCGCCCGCCCAGCTCCGCGGAGCGCTCCACCAGCCGCTCCTCCTCCAGCACGGAGATGGCGGCGAGCGCCGCCGCGCACCCCACCGGGTTCCCCAGGAAGGTAGAGGTGTGGATCGCCTCGCCGGTCGAGAGCGGCCACCGCTCCATCACCGCGTCCGTCCCGATGCACGCGGCGAAGGGGAGCCCGCCGGTGAGCGCCTTCCCCACCACCAGGAGGTCCGGGACCACGCCCCAGTGCTCGCACGCGAACCAGCGCCCGGTGCGCCCGAAGCCGGTGTACACCTCGTCCAGGACCAGGAGGAGCCCCCGCTCGTCGCAGATGCGCCGCAGCCCCGGGAGGAAGGCATCGGGCGGGACCACGTCCCCGCCGCGCCCCTGCACCGGCTCCACCAGGATCGCCCCGATCCCCTCCGACGCGGTCCCCGGGGTGTCCAGCAGGTGCTCCACCCAGCGCAGCGTCGC
>JAFAYN010000140.1 GCA_019240375.1 Gemmatimonadota bacterium | reverse complement strand
ATCGGGGAAACGGAGTACGTGCTGTCGGCGGTGCCGCTGGGCGGCTACGTGAAGATGGCCGGGATGGAGGACGACGAGGCCGCCGAGGCGCTGGAAGGGGCGGCCCCGCCCGAGGAGGAGGTGGACCCGGAGCGGACCTTCGACGTCAAGCCGCTCTGGGCGCGGGCATGGGTGATCTCGGCGGGGGTGATCATGAACATGATCTTCGCCTTCCTGGTCTTCCTGGGGCTCCTGCTGGGGTACGGCGAGACCCAGGACGCGACCACGCGCGTCCTCGTCACCCGGCCGGATTCGCTCTCCGGGATCGCGGCGCCGCTGGCGCGGGTCCCTTCGGGTGCCCGGCTGGAGGCGGTGGGCGACCGCGCGGTGAAGAGCTGGGACGAGATCCAGGAGGCGCTGGTCCTGGGGCCCGCGGGGCCGACGCAGCTCCGCTTCGCCGGGGCGCCGCCGGTCACGGTGGACCTCCCCGCCAAACGCGAGGAGCGCGCCCCGATCCTCCGTGCCCTGCAGCCCTTCCACGAGCCCGTGATCGGGACGGTGGCCGCGGGACGGCCGGCCGCGAAGGCCGGGATCCAGCCGGGGGACCGGATCCTCACCGCGGCCGGGAAGCCGGTGCGTACCTGGGAGGACTTCGAGGCGGACATCCGCTCCCACGCCGGCCAGCCGCTCCCGGTGGAGTTGCAGCGCGGCGGACAGCGGGTGGCGGTGCGGCTGGTGCCGGAGACGGAGAAGGAGCTGAACGCCGAGATGAAGCGCGTCCCCGTGGGGAAGATCGGGGTGGCGCAGCACGTGGAGCTGATCCACCGTTCCATCGGCCCGGCCGAGGCGGTGAAGCGCGCCGCGCAGCAGACCTGGGACGGCGCGGCCGCCATCGTGGACGTGCTGGGGCGGCTGGTCACCGGCAAGGAATCGATGCGCAGCCTGGGCGGCCCGCTCGCCATCGGGCAGATCTCCGGCGAGACGGCGCGGCTGGGGCTGGGGGCGTTCCTCAGCTTCATGGCGCTCTTTTCCATCAACCTGGCGATCTTCAACCTCCTCCCCATCCCGATCCTGGACGGCGGGCACCTCCTGTTCATCGCCATCGAGGGGATCCGCGGTCGGCCGCTCTCCGTCGAGCAGCGGGTCCGGCTGTCGCACGTGGGGATGATCTTCGTGGTGGGGCTGATGGTGTGGGCGTTCACCAACGACCTGCTCCGCTTCGTCTTCAACATCTGAGCGGCCGGGGCGGGTTGCGGGGAAGTGGTTGGGGGTGTTAAATTTCCTAGTTTTCCGGACGCGCGGAATCACGCAGTCGGCCCCATTATTCCGCCCCGCTCACCTGCCGCGTCGTCCTCCCCAGATTACAATCAGCAGCGAGATAAGCGATGGATCGCACCCAGCTCGAACAGCTCGAGCGTCGGCTCCTCCGCGAGCGTGAGCGCATCCTTCGGTCTCTGGGCCGCTTTTCGGAGCAGTCCAAGCTCACGCGCGAATCGTCCGACGCCGATCTGTCCAGCTATTCCTTCCATATGGCGGACCAGGGCACCGACGCGATGGAGCGGGAAAAGTCCTTTCTGTTCGCGAGCAAGGAAGGGCGCTACCTGTATCGGATCGAGGACGCGCTCCGCCGGCTGTACAACGATCCCGAGACGTTCGGGATCTGCCATGGCTGCCAGAAGGAGATCCCGTTCGAGCGGCTGGACGCGCTGCCGCACGCGCGGTACTGTCTAGACTGTAAGCTTCGGGAGGAGGCGGCCTGAGTTTTTCTTTGGTCGCTGATTGATTGTTGGTTCGGGGCTGACAACGAAGAGGGCGGCTCACCGATGGTTTCGGTGGGCCGCCTTTTTTTGTTTCTGGTGAGTGTGGTGGTGTCGGGGCCGCTCCAGAGCCGGACGAAGCTACTGTCCGTCTCTTCCGCGGGGCCGGTGAGCCTGCCCAAACTGCGGGCAGTCTCCCCGACCGCTACGGGAGCCCACGATACAGCCGTGGTCTCCCTCCGCCAAAGATTTGTAAAGATTTGTGGGGTACTGCGGGAACGACAACGACAAGAAAATGGACAAAAAAGCCTTCCGCCCAGAATTAGGGGAAGGTGGCGAGCCTGCGAGCCGGATGGGGGCGTGCGGCGCTGGGTCTGCACTGGTGTTCCGTCAGCGCTGTAGGCCCCCTCCCCCGGCCCCTCCCCCACGGGTGGGGAGGGGAGCACTACGGCTCCTACGCGTAGGAGATAACCGTCCGGTTCAATTGTAGTTGAGCCCCTCCCCTGCTTGCGGGGGAGGGGTTTGGGGTGGGGGCCCGCCCTCTCTACAACAGCGAAAGCTGCGGCGGTGCGACCAGCGCCCTCAGCCTGCTCACGTCCATCGTTTCCATGGGTGTTTCCTGCGAAGCTACGTGTACAGGCCCTCGGTAGCGCAGCTTTTCCAGCGCTACGCCCACGGTGTCTCGGGCGATCTCGGGCTCGTTGGCGGCTTCGCTCAGGTGGGCCAGGATCACGGTCGCCAGCTGCTTGTGGTACAGCTCCCCGGCCAGCTCGGCGGCTGCGCGGTTGGAGAGGTGGCCGTGGCCGCTGGCGATCCTGGACTTCACCGACCAGGGGTAGTGGCTCTCGCGGAGGAGGATCGGATCGTGGTTGGACTCCAGGATCAGCAGGTCGCATCCCTGGAGGGCGGCTCGCACCGGGGTGGTGGCGCGCCCCAGGTCGGTGGCGATCCCCAGCTTCTGGCCGGTCGCGCTCTCCGTCACCGTCACGGCGATAGGGTCTACCGCGTCGTGCACGGTGAGGAACGGGGCCACCACCAGCCCCTGGATCTCCACCGGCTCTTCCGAGCCGTAGCGGCGCAGCTTCTCCGTCCCGTCCAGCAGCTTGTGGCAGGCGGCGCGGGTCGGCTCCGTCATGTAGATGGGGATCCCCCATCTCCTCGCCACCACCCCCATTCCTCGGGTGTGGTCGCTGTGGTCGTGGGTGATCAGCAGGGCGGTGATGGACTCCGGGGCGATCTCCACCGCCGCCAGCCTCCGCTCCATGTCGCGCCCGCTGAAGCCGGCGTCCACCAGGAGACGCACGTCCCCCGACTCGATCAACACCGAGTTGCCGCGGCTTCCACTCCCCAGGACGGTGACCTTCACTTGCCTTCTGCCTCTACGGTGCGTTACGGATGGAGCCTACGAAGAGGCGGATGGGCGCTGGGCGCCGCATACGCTTGGGGAGAGAGAATTTACACGCGAGTCCGGTTTTTGTCACCCGGTGGGGCTCTCCTCCCTCGCCCGCTTCCACGCCTCCCCCAGCTGTTGGCGCGCTCCTCCGGTGAGCTTCACCTTGCGGCGCCCCATCGCCCGCTCGGCCACCTCCAGGAACTTGTCCAGCCGGAAGTCCGTCAGGTCGTCGCCGCTCCCCCAGCTGAAGGGGGGGACGTACTTGGGGGGCATCGCCGCGCCGAACAGGTTGCTCCCGGCCCCCACCACCGTCCCGGTGTTGAGGAGGAGACCGATCCCCGTCTTCACGTGGTCGCCCAGGAAGCACCCCATCTTGATCTCGCCGGTGTCGGCCTCCCCGTCCGGTGTCCACAGGCGGACGGTGCCGTAGTTGTTCTTGAGGTCGCTGTTGGTGGTCTCCGCGCCCAGGTTCACCCAGGCGCCCAGGTAGGCGTGCCCGATGTGCCCGTCGTGCGCCTTGTTCACGTACCCCAGCGCGACGCTCTCCGCGAACTCGCCGCGGATCCGGCACACCGGGCCGATGGAGCACGCTTCCAGCGAGCCGCCCAGCACTGTCGACCTCTTTCCGACGTAGGCGGGGCCGGCCAGGCGGGTGAAGGCGCGCACCGTGGCGCCCTCGTCCAGCCAGATCGGCCCGGCGGAGGTGTCCAGCACCACTCCCGGCTCGATGCTCGCCTCCTCGCCCAGGACCACCGGGTGCTCGCCGAGGCGGTGAACCCCGTGCGGGAGCTCGGCCGTGGCGGCGGTGGGGAAGAGGGCGCGCACGTCCTCGGTGAGCTGGTCGGGGGTGAGGGACATTAGCTCCCATACCTGCCTCAACACCCGCCCGGGGAGGCGGATCGGCTCGCCGCCTTCCGACCGGGATCCGGGCTCGTCGAAGAACTCGCGCGGCGGGGCGGGGGAGCCGGCCGGGGCGTACCACCCCACGGTCTCGCCGCCGATCTCCACCGGGGCGGCCCCGCCGGTCCAGCCCTTCAGCGCCTCGCCCGCCTGCCAACCGGGGATCGCGCGGGCGGCGAGGAAGAGGCGGTCGCCTTCCGCGGGCGCTTCGCCGTAGCCGCGTACGGGCGGGGCGCCCTCCTCCTCGAAGCCGGCCAGGTGGTCGGCGGCCAGGTGCATAGCGCAGCGGGTGCCGAAAACGCGCTCGGCGCGCTCCCTCGTGAGGAGCGCGCCGAACCTAAGCTCGCCGGCGGGGCGGGTGAGCGCGAAGGGCTCCCAGCGCCGCGACAGCGCGTCGTCGAACAGGATCAGGGTCGGGTCGGCCATGTCTCCATGTCAGTCCAGCGTCCGCAGGCGCTCCGGGAGCTGCCCCAGGAGCGTCTTCAGCTCCGGGGCGCGGTCGCGGTGGGCGACGAAGGTGACGCCCCCGGTGCGGACGACGATCAGGTTCTCGACGCCGAACGCAACGACCGGGCCGTCGTCGGCGTACAGCGCGGACCCGTAGGACTCCACCGCGTAGCCCTCGCCGATGGTGACGTTCCCCCGCTCGTCGGCGGGGCGGGTGCGGTACAGGGCGTCCCACGCCCCCACGTCGTCCCAGTCGAAGGTGGCGCGCACCACCCCCACCCGGTCGGAGCGCTCCAGCAGCCCCTCGTCGATGGACAGGGTGGGGGCGCGGCGGAAGAACTCCTCCGTCCCGCCCTCGCGCAGGACCGGGATCAGCTCCGCCAGCTCGGGGGTGTGCCGCTCGAGCTGGTCGAGCAGGTCGGCGGCGCGCCAGATGAAGAGCCCGGTGTTCCACAGGTACTCGCCGGTTTCCAGGTAGCGTTCGGCGGTGGCTCGGTCGGGCTTCTCCACGAACTCCGCCACCTGGTACCCGGCCGTGCGCGTTTCGTCGTCGGCCAGCGTGGGGTCGGTCTTGCGCAGCGGGGCGCCCACCCGGATGTAGCCGTACCCGGTCTCGGGGCGGGTGGGGACGGCGCCGATGGTGAACAGGCGTCCGTGCTCCACCGCCAGGGCGGCGGCGTCGGCGATCAGCCGGCGGAACGCTTCCGCGGGCTGGATCACGTGGTCGGCGTGCAGCGAGACCATCACCGCGTCCGGGTCGCGGCGCTCCAGCTCGGCGGCGGCCCAGGCCAGCACCGGGGCGGTCCCCGCGGCGCGCGGCTCCAGCAGGAAGTTGCCGGCCTCCAGCCCGGGGACGGCGCCCAGGATCGGGTCGGCCAGGTGCCCGCCGGTGAGGATGCGCAGCCGCTCCTGCGGGACCAGCGGGAGGATGCGCTCCACCGTGTCGCGGATCAGCGGCTGCTCGGAGGCGAGCGGGAGGATCTGCTTGGGGCGTGCGGGGGTGCTGGCCGGCCAGAAGCGCGAGCCGACGCCTCCCGCCAGGATCACCGTCCAGAGGTGCGGATCAGAAAAGCTCGTCGACTCGGGCAAGGAGCTTCTTGGGGCTGAATGGTTTGGTGAAGAAGTCCGTCGCGCCCAGCTCCATCGCCTGCGAGCGGTCGCTTTCCTGCCCCTTGGCGGTCAGGATGATCACCGGCGTATCGCTCCGGTGGGGGAGGCGGCGCAGCTCCTGGAGCACCTCCAGCCCGCTCGCGTACGGCATCATGATGTCGAGCAGGACCACGTCGATCGGCTCCCCGCTCCGCAGGTGCTCCAGCGCCGTGCGTCCGTCCGGGACCAACGTCACGCGGTAGGGGCCCTGCTCCAGCTTGAGCTGGATGATCCGGCCGATGTGCGGCTCGTCGTCGGCGACCAGCACGTTGCGCATCTGCCCGTCCACGTGGGGATCGGAAGTCATCGATGGAGTGTGGGGTGCCGGAGTGGGAGCGGGAGACCGCGGGGCGTCAGACCAGGGTGGAGAGCCGGGGGCGCTCGCGGGCCAGGTCGCGCAGCAGCGGGGCGAAGCCGACCCCATCGCGCAGGAGCACGGCCAGGAGGAGGTCGGGCGACAGGACGTCCACCACCGCCACCCCGCCGTCGAACCGCATCACCACGGTCGAAACGCCGCCGTGGCCGGCGGCGCCCGCCAGCCCGCCGGCGGCCGAGGCGATCCCCGGGACCATGGCGGACACCGTTTCCGCGTCCAGCGACCCGCTCCCCGCGTGCTGGATCAGGAGCCCGTCGCGGCCGAGGACGAGGACGTGCTCCACCCCTTCGTGGCTGCGGAGGGCGCTGAGGGCCTGGTCGAGCTCGGACATGGCGAAACTCCGGGAAAAAGAAGGATGCGGCGGTCCGCAGCAACGTACCCCGGCCCCCGGGCGGAGTCAAGCCCGGAAAACCCCCGCGCGGCCTTGACGCGATCCCCCCGTGCGGACTATGGTTAGGCCTGTTTCCCACGCGGGTGGGATCGCGACTTTTCTCCCGCTTGGGACCGGGTTTTTCGAACATTTTCGGGAGCTTCCCCGTGCGCGCTGTCCGCCTTTCCTTCGCTCTCCTGCTCCTCCCGCTGCTGGCGCCGCTCGCGGCGTGCGACAGCACCACCGGCCTCGGCGATCCGCTCATCGTGGTCGACACGCTGACCATCGGCGCCCCCTCCGTCGCGCCGGCCTCCGTCCCGTCGGCGGTGGACGTGGTCTCCTTCTCCGGCGGCGCCATCGGGGGTGGACGCTTCCCGGAGCGCCCGCTGGAGGCCGAGCAGTGGGACTTCACCGTGCGCCTGCGCAACGGCTCCTTCGCCTTCTATCCGCGCGCCGCGGTCGGCGTGGCGGGGAACCGCGCCGGGATCACCCAGCCGATGGACACCCCCTTCGACGACGTGCGGGAGGCCCCGGCGTCCAGCCGCTTCGTGATGGACAGCGCGGTGGTGGTGCGCCAGGGCGCGACCTATGTGGTCCGCTCGCGCATCTACTCCAGCCCCTGCTTCGAGTACGCGCGCGTCCAGCCGCTGGAGCTGAACGCGGCGGCGGGGACGGTGAAGCTGCAGGTGGCGACCAGCGCCACCTGCCAGGACACGCGCCTGGTGCCAAAGGACTGATCGGATGCTCGACATCAGGCGGATCCGGCAGGAGCCGGAAGCGGTCCGGGCCTCGCTCGCGGTGCGGGGCAAGGAGGCGGAGACGGGGGCGGACGTCGACCGGGTGCTGGAGCTGGACGCGGAGCGCCGCGCGCTGGTCGGCGAGGGCGACGGGCTCAAGGCCCGCCGCAACGCGGTGTCGCAGGAGGTGGGGGAGCGGAAGCGGCGCGGCGAGGGCGCGGACGACCTGGTGGCGGAGATGCGCGCGGTCAACGACCGGATCCGCGAGATCGACGCCCGGCTGCGCGAGGTGGAGGCGGAGATCGACGACGTCCTCCTGCGCACCCCCAACGTCCCGCACCCCTCGGTGCCCCCCGGGGGCGAGGCGGACAACCAGACGGTGCGCACCTGGGGCGAGCCGCGGACCTTCGATTTCCCCCTGCGCCCGCACTGGGAGATCGCGGCCGACCTGGGGATGCTCGACCTCCCGGCCGGCGCCAAGGTGGCGGGGAGCGGCTTCCCCGCGTACCGCGGGATGGGCGCCCGGCTGCAGCGCGCGCTGATCAACTGGATGCTCGACCTGCACACCCGCGAGCACGGGTACACCGAGGTATCGCCCCCCTTCCTGGTGAACCGCGACGCGATGACGGGGACGGGGCAGTACCCCAAGTTCGTGCAGGAGGGGGACGCGTACGAGGTCCCCTCCGACGGGCTGTACCTGATTCCCACCGCCGAGGTCCCGGTCACCAACTTCCACCGGGACGAGGTGCTGGCCCCGGAGCGCCTCCCCATCCGCTACACCGCGTACTCGCCCTGCTTCCGGCGCGAGGCCGGTTCGGCGGGGAAGGACACGCGCGGGCTGCTGCGGGTGCACCAGTTCGACAAGGTGGAGCTGGTCCGCTTCGAGCGGCCGGAGAACTCCGAGGCGGCGCTGGAGGAGTTGACCGGGCACGCCGAGCGCGTCCTGCAGCTCCTGGAGCTGCCGTACCGGGTGCTCCTCCTGGCGGGGGGCGACCTGGGCTTCTCGTCGGCCAAGACGTACGACCTGGAGGTGTGGGCGCCCGGGGTGGAGCGGTGGCTGGAGGTGTCGAGCTGCTCCAACTTCATGGACTTCCAGGCGCGCCGCGCCGGGATCCGCTTCCGTCCCGAGGCGGGGGCGAAGCCGGAGTTCGCGCACACCCTCAACGGTTCCGGGCTGGCGCTTCCCCGCACGGTGGTGGCGATCCTGGAGAACGGGCAGCTCCCCGACGGCTCCGTGGTGGTTCCCGAGGTCCTCCGTCCGTACGTCGGCGCGGACCGGATCACCGCGTAGCGGAAGATGATCCGCCGCTTCTGGCCGACGGCCCTGGGGCTGCTGGCGGCGGCGACGCTCGGCTGGTACCTCGTGTACACCGAGCTCCTGGTGCGGGAGATGCGCCGCGACGCCGTGGTGCACTCCCGCATCTACATCCGCATCCTGCGCGGGCTCAACGACCCGGCCGACGACGCCGCGGAGCAGACGCTCCTCAAGCTCTCGGAGGAGGTCCAGAAGCTCAACATCCCGCTGGTCATCACCGACGCGGACGGGGTGCCGGCCTGGTCCGGCAACCTCCCCTTCCCGGCGGACGCCTCCAACCCCGCCGACCAGCCGCGCATCCTGGCGTACGCGCAGGAACTGGCGCGGCGCAACGACCCGATCGTGGAGCCGGGGCTGGGCACCATCTACTTCGGCGACCCGCCGATGGTGCAGCGGCTCCGCTGGATCCCCTGGCTGCAGGTGGGGGCGCTGACCTGCCTCCTGA
>JAFAYN010000131.1 GCA_019240375.1 Gemmatimonadota bacterium | reverse complement strand
TACAGGAGCGTCCACGTCCACCCGTCCACCACGATGTGGTGCAGGGTGATCAGCAGGACGTGGTAGCGCGCCGAGAAGCGGAGGAGCCGCGTCCGCATCACCGGCCCCACGGCCAGCGAGATCGGCTGCTGCGCCTCCGCGAGCAGGCGGTCGCCCGCGACGCCCAGCCACTCCGACTCGGGAAGGTGGCTCAGGTCCTCGTAGGGGAGGGGGACCTCCAGCTCCGGAAGGATCACCTGCACCGGCTGGCCGTCGTCCGCCACGGCGTAGACGGTCCGCAGCAGCTCGTGCCGCCGGACGATCTCCGCCAGAGCCCGCCGGGCGATCTCCACGTCCACCTCGCCCTTCAGCTCCAGCGCGGCGGGGACGTTGTACATCGGGCTCCCCGGCTCCACCTGGTCCAGCACCCACATCCGCTCCTGCGCGTACGAGAGCGGGAGCGGCCCCGTGCGCGGGACCCGGACCACGGGCGGGATGCGCTCGGCGGCGTCCATCCGGCGCATCTCCTCCACCCGCCCCGCCAGCCCGGCGACGGTGGGGACCTCGAAGATCGCTTCCAGCGGGAGGTCGATCCCGAAGGCTTCGCGCACCCGGTAGATCACCTGCGTGGCGAGTAGCGAGTGCCCCCCCAGCGCGAAGAAGTCGTCGTGCGCCCCCACCCGCTCGTACCCCAGCAGCCTCGCCCACACCCCGGCGAGCAGTTCCTCCACCTCGCCGGAGGGCGCGACGTACCGGGTCCCGGTCTCCGGGCGCTCGTGGAGCGTGGGATCCGGCGCCCGCTCCGGCGCCCCGACCCCGGCCAACTCGGGCACCTCCTCGACCCGGCCGCCCGCCTCCGGCGCGCCCGGGTGGACCAGGTGGACGGGGCCGCCCCCCTCGGCGCGGAGCGCTTCGAGCGCGGCGCCGGGGTCCTCCCCCGCGGCAACGGTCGCGACCCGTGCTCCCGTCGCTGCGAGCCGGCGCGCCAGCCGCTCCCCCGCCCCGCTCCCGTCCACCACCACCACCCACGCCTCGCCCCGGAGCGAGCGCGCGGAGCCCCGGCGCCTCCCGCGCCGGCGGCGCTCCACCCAGTAGCTGCGGCGCTCGAAGGGGTAGGTGGGGAGAAGGACGCGGCGGCGCCGCTCCCCCTCCGCGAAGCCGCGCCAGTCCACCCGCGCCCCCGCCGTCCAGCTCCGCCCCAGCATCTCCAGCAAAAAGGCCTGGTCCGCCTGGCGGGTGTAAGCGTGGCGTAGCGAGGCGAGCACCGCCCCCTCGGCGGCGCCGCAGCGCAGGGCGAAGGTCCCCAGCGTCCGCCCGGGGCCCACCTCCAGCAGGAGGCGGCTCGGGTCGCGCAGCACCTCGGCCATCCCCTCCGCGAAGCGCACCGTGCGGCACAGGTGCCGCGCCCAGTACGCCGGGTCGGTGGCCTCCTCGGCGGCGATTGGGCGCCCGGTCACGTTGGACACGAAGGGGATCTCCGGGGCGCGCAGCCGCATCCCCGCCATCCGTGCCGTCAGCCGGTCCACGATCGGCTCCATCCCGGGGGAGTGGAACGGGTGCGAGGCGTTGAGCCTCCGGCACGCCACCCCCTGCTCCGCCAGCTCCGCCTCCAATCGCTCCACCGCGGCGACGGGGCCGGACACGGTGCACATCCCCGGCGCGTTGACGGCCGCCAGCGCCAGACCATCGCGCAGCAGCGGCTCGATCCCGGCCGGGTCCAGCGGCACGGCGAGCATCGCCCCGGCCGGGAGCGCCTCGATCAGCCGGGCGCGCTCGGCCACCAGCGCCAGCGCGTCCTCCAGCGAGAAGACCCCCGCCACGGTGGCGGCCACGTACTCGCCCAGCGAGTGGCCGATCATCACGTCCGGGCGGATCCCCCACCCCATCCAGGTGCGGGCCAGCGCGTACTCGGTCACGAACACCGCCGGGTGCGCCAGCTCGGTGCGCCCCAGCGGGTCCGGGGCATCGGACCCGCCGTCGCGCCCCAGCATCCGGCGCAGGCTGGTCTCCCCCCGCGCCGCGGCGTCAGGGGCGGCATCGGCGCGCTGCTCGGGGGCCGGCTCGCCGGGGAACAGGACCTCGCGGACGTCGCACCCGATCAGCGGGCGCAGGATCTCGGCGCAGCGGTCCACCTCGCGGCGGAAGGCGGGCTCGGCCTCGTACAGCCCGCGCGCCATCTGCGCGTAGTGGTCGCCCAGCCCGGGGAAGAGGAAGGCCACGGGACGGTTCGTCCGCTCCTGCACGGCGTCGAGCACCCGGCGCGGGTCGCGCGCCCGCAGCGCCGCGACGGCGTCCGCGTGGTCGCGGCACACCAGGACGCGGCGGTGCTCGAAGCGCTTCCGCCCCACGTGGAGGGTGTGCGCCACGTCGGCGAGCGGCTGCTCCGGATGCGCTTCCAGGTGCGCGGCCAGCCGGTCGGTCGCCGCCTCCAGCGCGGCGGGGGTGCGGGCGGACAGGGTCAGGAGCTGCCAGGGGCGCGAGGGGCCGGACGGCTCGGCGGCGGGCGCCTCCTCCACCACCAGGTGCGCGTTGGTCCCCCCCATCCCGAACGACGAGATCCCCGCCCGGCGCGGCGCCCCGTCGCGCTCCCAGGGGCGCAGCGCGGCGTTGACGAAGAACGGGGAGCGGGCGAAATCGATCCTGGGGTTGGGGCGCTCGTAGTGCAGCGAGGGCGGGAGCTCCCCGTGGCCCAGGGCGAGGACCGTCTTGATCAGCCCGGCCACCCCGGCGGCGGCGTCCAGGTGCCCCACGTTGCTCTTCACCGAGCCCAGGGCGCACGTCCCCGGCCGGTCCGCTCCCCCGTAGGCGGCGGCGAGCGCGGCCACCTCGATCGGGTCGCCGACCTCGGTCCCCGAGCCGTGCGCCTCCACGTACGAGACGGTGGACGGCTCCACCCCCGCCGTGACCAGCGCCTCGGCGATCACCGCGGCCTGCCCGTCCCTGCGGGGGGCTGTGTACCCCATCTTCTCCGAGCCGTCGTTGTTGACCGCCGAGCCGCGGATCACCGCCAGCACGGTGTCCCCGTCCGCCAGCGCGTCCTCCAGTCGGCGCAGGAGCACCACCCCCACCCCGTTTCCGCCGACGGTGCCGCGCGCGTCCGCGTCGAACGACCGGCACTCGCCCGTGGGGGAGTTGACCCCGCCGGGCTGGTACAGGCATCCCCGCTTCTGCGGGAGGGAGATGGACACCCCGCCGGCCAGCACCATGTCCGACTCGCCGGCCCGCAGGCTCTGCACCCCCAGGTGCACGGCGACCAGCGACGACGAGCACGCCGACTGCACGTTGAGGCTGGGCCCCTCCAGCCCCAGCTTGAACGAGGTCAGCGTGGCG
>JAFAYN010000125.1 GCA_019240375.1 Gemmatimonadota bacterium | reverse complement strand
TCCGCCGCGTCCTTCATCATGTCGGTCATCACGAACGCCGTCGCGGGAGAGAGCACCCGCACCCCCTTGGCGTGCTGGTCGAGCAGGATGCGCCCGCCTGCGTCGCGCACCTGCCGGATCAGGAAGGGCTCGGTGCGCATCCCGCGGTTGGCGAAGGCGGTGTACGCCGCCGCCAGCTCGATGGGGCGCACCACGCTGGCACCCAGCATCGACGAGGGGTAGGGACGCACCGGCGAGGTGATCCCGAAACGCTGCGCCTCGGCGGCCACGTTGTTCAGCCCCACCTGCAGCCCCAGCTGGATGGCGATGGTGTTGATGGACTGGGTCAGCGCCTGCCGCAGCGTCACCGGCCCGCGGAACACGTTGTCCGAGTTCTTGGGGGCGTACAGCGCTGCGCCGGGAAGCTGGATGCGGAGCGCCGTGTCCTGCATCACCGTGGCCGGGGTGACGCCGTGCTCCACCGCCGCGGTGTACAGGATCGGCTTGAAGGCCGACCCCGGCTGCCGCCGCGCCAGCATCGCCCGGTTGAAGCGCGACTGATCCCAGTCGCGCCCGCCGGTCATCGCCAGGATCTCGCCGGTGCGCGCGTCCAGCGACACCACCACCCCCTGCAGGTAGTTGGTCCCCGCCGCGGTCGCCTTCGCCGCCGGGGTGCCGTACTTCGGCCCGCGGAACCAGGACATCCGCTCCGCCCGGCGCAGCCCGTTCTGGAGCGCGCTGTCGGCCGCGTTCTGCGCCGCCGGGTCCACCGTGGTCCACACGCGCAGCCCCAGCGTCCCGTACTTGGGGCCGTAGCGCTGCTCCAGGAACTGCTTCACCTGGTCGATCACGTACGGCGGGCGCGCCGAGTACCCGTGGTTGGGGGCCAGGCGGATCGGGCGGGCCTTGGCCGACGCGGCGGCGTCGGGGGTGATGATCCCCTCCCGCGCCATGATGTCCAGCACCAGGTTGCGCCGCTCCAGCGCCTTGGCCGGGTTGATCTTGGGCGAGTACACCCCCGCCCCCTTGGGGAGCGCGGCCAGCATCGCCGTTTCCTCGAAGTTCAGCTTCGCGGCCGGCTTGCCGAAGTAGTGCCGCGCCGCCGCCTCGATCCCGTACCACCCGTGCCCGAGGTAGATCTGGTTGAGGTACGCTTCCAGGATCCGGTCCTTGCCGTAGCGCTGCTCCAGCTCCACCGCCAGCTCCGCCTCGCGCACCTTGCGCTCCAGCGTCTTTTCGCGCCGGTCCACCAGCTGCGGGTACATGGCCCCGATCAGCTGCTGGGTGATGGTGGACGCTCCCTCGCGCCTCCCCTCCACGGTGGACTTGAGGGCGCGGGCGATCCCCACCGGGTCCACCCCCACGTGCTCGTAGAAGCGCCGGTCCTCCACCGCCACGAAGGCGCGGGGGATGTACGAGGGGAGCGAGCGCAGCGCCACCACCGTGCGAACCTGCGGGCCCAGCTCGGCGATCAGCGAGCCGTCGCGGGCGTACACCTGCGCGCTCTGCGGCGGGGCGACCAGGGTGAGGCTCTGGGCGGACGCGGCGCCCGCGGCGGCGAGCCCCAGCGAAGCGGCGAGCAGGGCGCGGACGGCGCCGCGCCCGGGAAGGCGGAAGAAAGATCCTGGATTCATGCGCGATGGTGCGAGGACTGCGACTGGGGAAATGCCGGGCGGAAATATAACCGGGGCGCGCCGGGGTGGACGAGTGGCCGGGATGGAACCCGCGAGCGCCCCGCAGGTTCCGGGCGGACGGGCTTTTGCATGGTCGCGCGGGCGGACCTTCAACGCGGAGGACGGGATCGTGCCGACCGGGGTACTCGCGGGGATCTGGGGATTCGTGGCGGGGGCGGCGCTCCTGCTGGGGGCGGCCGCGGGGTACTACGCCCGCGTCCCGCAGCGGCTGATCGCGGGGATCATGGCGTTCGGGAGCGGGGTGCTGATCTCCACCCTCTCGTTCGACCTGATGGACGAGGCGTACCGCCGCGGCGGCTTCGACTCCACCGCGGTGGGGTTCCTGGTGGGGGCAGCCATCTTCACCGGGGCCAACTGGCTGCTGGCGCGGCGGGGGGCCAAGCACCGCAAGCGCTCCCGGGGGCAGCCCACCGAGGACGAGGCCGGCGGGAGCGGCGCCGCCATCGCGGTGGGGGCGCTGATCGACGGGATCCCCGAGTCGGTGGTGATCGGGCTGAGCATGCTCCAGGGCGGGGCGGTGAGCTGGGTGGCGGTGGTCGCCATCTTCCTGTCCAACATCCCCGAGGGGCTGTCCAGCTCGGCCGGGATGAAGAAGGCGGGGCGGCCGGCGCGCTACGTGTTCGGGATCTGGACGGCGATCACCGTGGCGTCCGGGATCGCGGCGGTGCTCGGCTACGTCCTGTTCCGCGGCTTCTCGGCCGACGTGATCGCCGGGACCACCTCGGTGGCGGCGGGCGGGATCCTGGCGATGCTGGTGGACACCATGATCCCCGAGGCGTTCGAGACCACGCACAACTTCACCGGGCTGATCACCGTGGCCGGCTTCCTCCTGGCCTTCCTCCTCACCAAGCTGGGCGGGTAGGGGCGCCTCAGCGCGCCACCTCCCACGCCAGGTGGGCCAGCTCCGGCTCGATCAGCCGCTCCCACGCCAATCGCACCGCCGCGGGAGAGCCGGGGGTGGCGAACACCACCCGCCCGCGGAAGACGCCCGCCGTGGCGCGCGACAGCATCGCCGCCGACCCCACCTGCTCCCAGCTCAGCATCCGGAACAGCTCGCCGAAGCCGGGGAGCGTACGCTCCAGCCGGCGGCTGAGCACGTCGTAGGTGGTGTCGCGCGGGGAGATCCCCGTCCCCCCGTTGAAGACGATCACCCGCGGCTCCCCCGCGGCCAGCTCCTCCAGCGCGGCGTCCACCTCCTCCGGCTCGTCGCGGATCACCCGGTACCCGGCCAGCCGGTGCCCCGCCGCCGAGATCCGCTCGCTCAGCCAGATCCCGTTGGTGTCGGTTTCGGGGGTGCGGGTGTCGCTCACGGTG
>JAFAYN010000033.1 GCA_019240375.1 Gemmatimonadota bacterium | reverse complement strand
GTACCGGCAGGCTCACCGACCCCGCGCAGGAGACCGGCAGCAGTACCGCCGGGCTCCGGAGCGGCCCGCCACCACACTCACCTCCAACACTTACGACCGGAAGTTCCCGAACTGAAGCTCGATCCCGAAATCCTGCTGCTTCAGCATCGCGATCACCCCCTGCAGCTCGTCAAGCGAGGGCGACTGCACGCGCACCTGCTCATCCTGGATCTGCGCCTGCACCTTCTTGAACCCCCCGTTCTTGATCGCCTTGACGATCTCCTTCCCCTTGTCGGTGGTAATCCCCTGCTGCAACGTCACCACCTGCCGGGCCTTGCTCCCGAATGCCTGCTCGACCTTGCCGTAGTCCAGATTACGGATCGGCACGCCTCGCTTGATCAGCTTGGACTGGAGCACGTCCACCACCGCCTGGAGCTTGTACTCGTCGTCGGCGAGGAGGGTGAAGGTCCCCTCCTTCTTGTCGAAGTCGATCTCCGCCGTGACGCCCTTGAAGTCGTACCGCTGCTCGATCTCCTTGGCCGCCTGGTTGACGGCGTTGTCGACCTCCTGCAGGTCGACCTTGGAGGTGATGTCGAAGGTGGAGTTCTTGGCCATGATTCGCTGGATTCCGGGTGCTGAACCGATGTTTCCGGCCACGAGGCCGGGGGCGGAATCTACACCCCGCCCGGAGACGGGAGCAAGCGCAAACGAAACGGGCGGACCTTTCGGCCCGCCCGTTCGCGGCTACTGCTGGAAGACCTGGGCCCCTCTCGGCGGCGTGAAGCTGAAGAGCGCGTCGGGGAGCGCGACGTTGGTTTTCAGGTTGCGGAACTCCAGTCGCCGCACCGACTCGTTCTGCTCGGTCATCTCGAAGCGGCGCACCGAGTAGTCGCCCTTGTCCACCCAGATGCGAAGCTGCTTGTAGGGCGACTGCTGCCGCGGGACCAGGGTGAGGACGTACGCGCGGCGCCCGTCCACCGTCTCTTCCCCGCCCAGCCGCGAATTGTAGCGCTGGTTGGGGTTGCTCAGGAACTGCTTCTGAAGGTCCACCTGCTGGCTCCCCGCGGCGATGGAGGTCTTCATCACCTGCTTGGGATCGTTGCTCGGGTAGTACATCCAGAAGCTGCGCCCGTCCGCCACGATCACGTCGCCCACGGGCTGGGTGAACTTCATCAGGAAGCGGTCGGGACGGCGCTGGTAGATCTTTCCCGTGCTGCGGGTGTTCTGCCCCAGCAGCGGGACGCGCAGCTCCTGCACGAAGTCCGCCTGCATGCTGCGGACGCTGCCGTAGTTGCGCTCCACCCGCTGCAGGATCTGCGCGGCGCTGGCCCCCTGCTCGTCGGCGGGAGTTTCGGCGGCGGGAGCTTCCGGGGCCGATTCCACCACCGGAGAGGTGAGCGGCTGCTGCGGGGCGGCGGGGATCGGGTCCAGGACCGCGGGCCCGTGGGGCGGGGCGACCGGACGCCCGGTCGCGGCCTGGGGCTCCGGAGCCGACACGGCGGGCTGCGCCGCGGGAGCCCCGACCGGCGCGGAAGCGTTCGCCGGGGCGGCCCCCTCTCGTGCCGTCGCCGGCTGGACGGCCGGGGGGGTCCGGGGATCGTCGCTTCTCGCGTCCGCGGCCTCGTTCCCGCCGCACGCCGCGGCGGCGAGCAGGGGGGCGAGGAAGAGGGTCCGGCGGAGAGTGGTCGTGTTCATCGGTTCCAGGCGCTTCGGGTCCGGGGTCGTCGCGGCGGCGCTCGGCCGCCGGTACGATACGGGTACCCGCTCCCCCGCGGCGGGGTTCCTGAAAAAACGCGGCCGCGGGACGTTCCCCGCGGCCGCGAATACCGCCCGATCACCGGCGGAAGGATGCCGATCCCCCGCCGCTCAGCTCTCGCCGCGGGAGCAGAGCGCGTCCCACACCGTCCAGTAGTTCGCTCCCGTCCCGTCCGGGGTCGCCACGATCCCCACCATGGCGGCGCAGTTGGAGTTGCACCCGATGTTGGGCTTGCTCCCGGACTGCGGAGTGAGCTGCTTCTGGGGCATCTTCGGCCCGGAGCCGGTCACCTTCACGTTGAAGAGGCCCGACAGGTTCGGGGTCTTCAGCTGCTGCTGAGGGTTGTCGGAGGTGATCGTTCCCGTCCAGTTGCCGTCCGCCTGCTCGATCGTGACCTGCCACTTGGTCACGGCCTGCTCCGTGTTGTTCTGCGGCGAGATGTACGCCCAGAACTGCGCGCCTCCCCCCAGCTGCAGCGATCCCTTCATCTCGGCGACGTTGTCGTCCATTTCGGGCTGCGTGCTCACCAGGACCTCCTTCGGATGGATGGGACACTCGGTGGTAAAAGCACGCTCCGGACGGGTCGGGACGCGTGAGCGGGCGCCACCACAGGGACACCTGCCGCCCCGAATATAGATTGCCCTGGGGGGAACGCAATGAAGTTGAAAAAACCAGGGCCGCCCCGGTCCTTCGTGGGGCGGCCCTGCTCCCTTCCGCTAGTCGGTGCAGATGCGGTCGAGCTGGACGTGGTCGATCAGCACCTCGCGCGGCTTGGAGCCGTCCGGCGGCCCCAGCACCCCCGCGAAGTGGAGCTGGTCGATGACCCGCGCCGCGCGCCCGTACCCGATCCGCAGCCGCCGCTGGAGGAGCGAGGTGGAGCCGCCCTGGTGCTGGATGCACAGCTCCGCGGCCTCGCGGAAGAGCGCGTCGCGGTCGCCGACGGCCTCCTGCTCCTCGTCGTCCGAGCCGTCGTCCTCCTTGGAGCGGACCTCGTCCAGGATGTTGGCCTCGCGCCGGGCCTGCTCGTCCGGGTCGCGCCCCTCGGCCAGCGCCAGCTCGCGCCGGAGCCGGGTGACCTCCCGGTACCAGTTCATCAGCTGCTCCGTCTCTTCCGTGGACAGGTAGGCGCCCTGGATTCGGACCGCCTCGCTGCTGGCCGGGGGGAGGAGGAGCATGTCGCCGTTCCCCAGCAGGTTGTCGGCGCCGTTCTGGTCCAGGATGGTGCGAGAGTCCACCTTGGACGAGACGCGGAAGGCGATCCGGCTGGGGAAGTTGGCCTTGATCAGACCGGTGATGACGTTCACCGAGGGGCGCTGCGTCGCAAGGATCAGGTGGATCCCGATGGCGCGGGCCTTCTGCGCGAGGAGGGCCAGCGGCTTCTCGACGTCGCCCTGCACCGTCATCATCAGGTCGGCCAGCTCGTCGATGATGACCACGATGTACGGGAGCGCGCCGCCCTTGTAGATCCAGCGGTCCGGATCGCCCTCGTCGCCGTCGGCCTCGGGGGAGCGGAGGATCCCGCCGCTCTCCACCCGCTTGTTGAAGTCCTGCAGGTTGCGGACGCCGTTGACCGAGAGCAGCTCGTAGCGGCGCTCCATCTCCAGCACCGCCCACTTGAGCACCGTGGCCGCGTCGTTGTTGTCGGTGACGACCGGGTGGCGGAGGTGCGGGATGTCGTTGTAGACGCTCAGCTCCACCATCTTGGGGTCCACCATCAGGAAGCGCAGCGTCTGCGGCGTGTGCCGGAAGATCAGCGAGGTGATGATGGTGTTGACGCACACCGACTTCCCCGACCCGGTGGCGCCCGCGATCAGGAGGTGCGGCATCTTCGCCAGGTCGGCCACGTACGGGCGGCCGGCGATGTCCTTCCCCAGCGCCAGCGGGAGGAGCGCCTTGCTCCCCCGGAACTGCGGCGACTCGATGGTCTCCCGGAAGAAGACCATCTCCGGGGTGGGGTTCGGCACCTCGACGCCCACCGCGCCCTTGCCGGGGATCGGCGCGACGATGCGGATGGAGGGCGCCTTCATCGCCAGCGCCAGGTCGGCGTCGAGGCTGGCGATGCGGGCCACCTTGACCCCCGGAGCCGGCGCCACCTCGAACTGGGTGACCACCGGGCCGGCGGTCATCCCGATGATCTCCCCCTCGATCTTGAAGGTCGCCAGCTTGTCGACCAGCACCTGCCCCAGCTTGTCCAGCTCGTGCCGGTTGCGCGCCTCGTCGCGCGCCGGCGGCGCCACCAGGAGCGCGGTGGAGGGGAGGTCCTGGCTGAACGGGTCGCCGCTGTCCTCGGGGAGGAGGTCGGTCTGCTCGTCGCGCACCGTTTTCGGGCGCGCCGCAGGCTGCCTGGCCTTCGTCGGCGCGGCCGCCGCGGCCGGCTTCGCCGCCAGGGGCGACGGGCGCAGCGGGGGGAAGGGGTCGGTGTCGTCCCGCCGCGGGTCGGGCGCGTCCCCGCCGAAGACGGTCTCCTCGGGGAGCTGCCAGCCGACGGTGTGGTCCTCTTCGTCGTCCGCGAGTTCCTCGTCCTCCGGCTCCGCCTCGTCGTCGTCCTCCCGCTCGTCCCGCGGCCCCCGTCCGAAGGAGGGGATCGCCGGGCGCTTCGGAAGAAGTTCCGGGATGCCGGCCACCGTCTTCCCGGCGTGGCTCCACGCCAGCCTGCCGCCGCCCACCACGGTGCGCAGCGGGTTCCACCCGATGGTGACGATGCACAGCGCCGCGAACAGGACGCACAGCACCAGCGTCCCCCCCACCCCGCCGAGCAGCGTCGCGAGCGGGTCACCCAGCGCGGTCCCCATCCATCCCGCCGCGGTGGCGTCGGCCTGGACGCCGCGCGCGACCACGGCCGTCCCCGTGGCGAACAGGAGCGAGCCGCCCCCCAGGAGCGCGCTCCAGCGCAGCGCCGGCCCGCTCCCCATCCGCTCGAAGGCCACCAGTCCCCAGAGCAGCGGGAAGGCGGGGAGGAGGAGCGCCGGGAGCCCGAAGAGGGCGTAGGCGCCCGCGGACATCTCCCGCCCCAGCACCCCCACGATGTTCCCCGTCGAGAACACGCGGCTCCCGGCGGCGCCGAACAGGGTGGGCGGGACGAAGCTGAGGGTGAGGAGGATGGCCAGGGCGGTGAGGGCCATCCCCCACAGCTCGCGGCGCTGCCGGTCGTCCAGCGTGATCGACATACTTCGGATCGGGTGGTTCAGCGTCCCCGGGGAGCCCGCCGCGAGGGCGGGCGAAAACGACGATGGAAAGGTGGGCGCGGAGGGCCTCCGTCCCGCGCGGAACGGAGGCCCCCCGCGAGCCCGGAGCGGAAGTCCGCTACCGCTCGGAAACCGCGTGGAGGGGGGTGGCCAGCGTGATCTGCCGCTCCTGGAGCACCGGGACCACGGCGTGGCGGTCGGTCTGCGCGCAGAAGGCGAGGTCGTCCGACAGCCCGGCGGCGGTGATGGCCTGCCCCGCCGCGGTGCCCGCGAATAACTCCACCGTGGGGCCGAACTCGCGCGCCAGCGACATGGCGGCGCGGGCGCCGTCGTTGAGCTGCCACTCGCCGGGGCGCGCCTCGACCAGCCGCGACGCGATCTCTCCGGCACAGACCGCGTCCTCCAGCCCGAAGTGCTTGTCGCGCCCGGAGCAGACGAAGACCGGCTCCGCCTCCGTCCGCGCCAGCTCCTCCACCACCGCGGTGAGGTTCAGGTAGGAGGCGATCAGGATGCGCGACGCCCCGGGGGCCAGGGTCATCGCGGCGGTCCCGTTGGTGGTGCTCATCACCAGCGTCTTCCCGCCGACCCGCTCCGGGGTGAAGTCGCCCGGGGAGTTCCCCAGGTCGAACCCCTCGATGGGGAGGCACTTGCGCTCACCGCACAGGAGCACCCCCTCGCGCCCGATCGTGTTCGCCAGGCGGAGCGCCTCCTCGATGGAGGAGACCGGGAAGATGGTGCGGGCGCCGGAGGCCAGCGCTTCCACGATGGTGCTGGACGCACGCAGCACGTCGAGGATGACCACCGTACGGTCCGTCGTGTCGGCCGGGGCCAGCTCGCCGGGGGTCAGGAAAACGTCCAGCTTCATCTCAAACCTTCGCCCGCTCGGAGAACCAGCGTTCCAGGAACTTCGTGTCCACCTCGCCGGCGACGAACTCCGGGCTGTCCATCACCTCCAGCAGGAAGGGGATGGTGGTGTGCACACCCTCCACCACGAAGGTGGCGAGGGCGTTGCGCATCCGCGCGATGGCCTCCTCGCGGGTGGAGCCGTGCACGATCAGCTTGCCGAGGAGCGAGTCGTAGAAGGGGGGGACCCTGTACCCGGCGTACACGTGGGTGTCGATCCGCACGCCCGGCCCGCCCGGCGGGTGGAAGGTGTGGATCGTCCCCGGCGACGGCGCGAAGTTGCGGGCCGGGTCCTCGGCGTTGATGCGGCACTCGATGGCGTGGCCGCGCAGCCGGATCGGCTTTTCCGGGATCGAGAGCGGGAGCCCGGCCGCGGCGCGGATCTGCTCCTTGACCAGGTCGAAGCCGGTGGTCATCTCGGTGACCGGGTGCTCCACCTGGATGCGGGTGTTCATCTCCATGAAGTAGAACGACCCGCCGTCGTTCAGCAGCATCTCGATGGTCCCGGCACCGACGTAGTCGATTGCCTTGGCGCCGCGCACCGCCGCCTCGCCCATCCGCTCGCGCAGCTCCTGCGTGAGCGCGGGCGAGGGAGCCTCCTCCAGCAGCTTCTGGTGGCGCCGCTGGATCGAGCAGTCGCGCTCGCCCAGGTGGATCACCCGCCCGTGCTGGTCGCCCAGGATCTGGAACTCGATGTGCCGGGGGCGCGCCAGGTACTTCTCGATGTACACGGTGTCGTCGCCGAAGGCGGCGGCGGCCTCGTTGCGCGCCATGGCGAACTGCCGGACGAACTCCTCCTCGTCCTTGGCGACGCGCATCCCCTTACCGCCCCCGCCGGCCGCGGCCTTGATCAGCACCGGGAAGCCGATGTCGCGGGCGGCGACCAGCGCCTCCTCGGGGTCGGCGATGGCGTCGGTGCCGGGGACCACGGGGACCCCCACCTCCACCATGGTGCGGCGGGCGGCGGCCTTGTCGCCCATCAGCCGGATCTGCTGCGGCGTGGGGCCGATAAAGGTGATCTCGCTCCGCTCGCAGATCTCGGAGAACTCGGCGTTCTCGGCCAGGAACCCGTACCCCGGGTGGATGGCGTCGGCGCCGGTGATCTCGGCGGCGGCGATGATCCGCGGGATGTTCAGGTAGCTGTCGCGCGCAGGCGCGGGGCCGATGCACACGTCCTCGTCGGCGAAGCGGACGTGCAGCGACTCGCGGTCGGCCTCCGAGTACACGGCCACCGTGCGGACGCCCATCTCCTTGCAGGCGCGGATGACGCGCAGGGCGATCTCGCCGCGGTTGGCGATCAGGACTTTGCGGAACATCTCCTACCTCTCCAGTCCGGTGCGGGTGTCCGACCACGCCACGTCGGAGGAGGAGGCGACCCCGGAGACCCGGAGCGAGAACTCCGAGGGGTTGGACGCGTAGTGCATCGCCCAGTCGAAGGAGATCAGCCCACGTTGATAGAGATCCATCAGGCTCTGGTCGAAGGTCTGCATCCCGTACTGCGTCCGCCCTTCGGCGATCAGCTCGGGGATCGTTTGCATCTGGTCGGTGGCGCGGATGCGATCCGCGATCGCCGCCGTGTTCACCAGGATTTCCGCCGCCGGGACGCGCCCCTTCCCGTCCGCGCGGGGGATCAGGCGGAGCGAGATCACCGCGCGGAGCGCCATCGCCAGCATCGTCCGGATCTCGGCGTGCTGGTGCGGCGGGAAGAAGGAGATGATCCGGCCGATGGTCTGCGCCGCGTCGGTGGTGTGCAGCGTGGACAGGACCAGGTGCCCGGTGTCCGCCGCCTTGAGCACCGTTTCCATGGAAGCCATGTCGCGGATCTCGCCCAGCAGGATCACGTCGGGGTCCTGCCGGAGGACGTACCGCAGCGCGTCGTGGAACGAGTGGGTGTCCGTCCCCACCTCGCGCTGGCTGATCATCCCCCGCGCGTCGCGGTGGAGGAACTCGATCGGGTCCTCCACGGTGACGATGTTCACCGCCCGCCGCTCGCTCAGGTAGCGGATCATCGACGCCAGCGTGGTCGACTTCCCGCTCCCCGTCACCCCCGTCACCAGCACCAGCCCGCGCGGCGCGGTGGCGATCTCCTGCACCACCGGCGGGAGGACGAGGTCGTCCAGCGACGGGACCTCGAAGGGGATCGCCCGGAAGGAGAACCCCAGCGTCCCGCGCTGCTGGAAGATGTTGGTGCGGAAGCGCCCCAGCCCCTGCACCCCGATGGCGAAGTCGATCTCCTTGCGCTCCGCGAAGATGTCGCGCTGGCGGGGGCTCATCAGCTGGTCCGCGCAGCGCTTCAGGTCGTCGGGGCGGAGCGAGGGGAGCGGGGTGTCGTACAGCTCGCCGTGGACGCGCACGACCGGACCACGGCCGGCCTTGAGGTGCAGGTCGGACGCGCCCCGGCGCACCATCTCCTCCAGGGCTTCGCGAAGCACGAACTCCCGCGCGGCGCCGGAGGGCCGCCCCGCCGGGACGGTCGCCTCCTGCGCCCACTCCTCCATGCTCACGCGTCGGGTTCGATGCGGAAGAGGACCTGGCCGTACTCCACCGGCTCGGCGTTCTCCACGCAGATCTCGCGGATGGTACCCGACACCTCGGACTCCAGCTCGTTCATG
>JAFAYN010000023.1 GCA_019240375.1 Gemmatimonadota bacterium | reverse complement strand
GGGCTCAACCACCTGGTCAAGAACTCCGAGACCGGGACCGAGCTGAAGCTGCGCGTCCTGGACGTGAGCAAGGCGGAGCTCCTCAAGGACCTGGAGAACCCGCTGGAGTTCGACCAGACGACGCTCTTCAAGAAGCTGTACGAGGAGGAGTACGGGACCTTCGGCGGGGCGCCCTACAGCGTGCTGGTGGGCGACTACGAGTTCGGGCGCAGCAAGCAGGACGTGACCATCGTCCGCAAGATGGCCGAGGTGGCCGCCGCGGCGCACGCTCCCTTCATCGCCGCCGCCGCCCCGGGGCTCTTCGACATGGAGAGCTTCACCGAGCTGGGGACCCCGCGCGACCTGGCGAAGATCTTCGACAGCGTCGAGATGGTGGAGTGGAACGACTTCCGGCGGAGCGAGGACTCGCGCTACGTCGCCCTGGTCCTTCCCCACGTGATGATGCGCCTCCCCTACGGGAAGAGCACGGTCCCGGTGGAGAAGTTCGCCTTCGAGGAGGACGTGTCGAAGGGGAGCGCCGAGGAGCGCCACGGCAAGTACCTGTGGGGGAACGCCGCCTGGTTCCTGGCGCAGCGGATGACCGATGCCTTCGCCAAGTACAAGTGGACCGCGGCCATCCGCGGCTACGAGGGCGGCGGCAAGGTGGAGGGGCTCCCGGTCCACGTCTTCACCGCCGAGGACGGCGACAAGGTGATGAAGTGCCCCACCGAGGTTTCCATCACCGACCGGCGCGAGAAGGAGCTGGACACGCTCGGCTTCATCTCCCTCTGCCACTGCAAGGGGGAGAACTACGCCGTGTTCTTCGGCGGCTCCACCGCGCAGAAGCCGGTGGTCTACAACACCAACCAGGCGAACGCCAACGCCCGGCTCTCGGCGCTCCTCCCGTACATCCTGGCCGCCTCGCGCTTCGCCCACTACCTCAAGGTGATGGTGCGCGAGAAGGTGGGGAGCTTCGAGTCGCGCAGCTCGCTGGACAAGTACCTGAACCAGTGGATCGCGGACTACGTCCTCCTCAACGACGATGCCCCGCAGTCGGCCAAGGCGCAGTACCCGCTGCGCGAGGCCCGGGTGGACGTGACCGAGGTGCCGGGGCGGCCGGGGGCCTACCGGGCCACCGTCTTCCTCCGCCCGCACTTCCAGCTGGAGGAGCTGACCGCCTCCATCCGCCTGGTCGCCGACCTTCCGGCGCCCGCGGCCTGACGACCTTTCCGGGGCGGTCCCGGCCGGGACCGCCCCCGCCCCTTCACGCGTAGAACGCAGAAACCAGCCGAGAGGGAACGATGGCAGACGTAATCATGCTCAAGATCACGGACGTGCCGGGGACCAGCCAGATCGACGGCTACGCCGACCAGATCGAGGTGATGTCCTACAGCCACGGCGTGTCCATGCAGGTGACCGGGGACGTCAGCAACACGGAGCGCACCTCCGGGCGTCCCATGCACCAGGACTTCCACATCACCAAGTACCTGGACAAGGCCTCCCCCGTGCTCAACCAGAAGTGCTGCGAGGGGAAGAACCTGGGTGAGGTGCTCCTCACCATCGGCCGCAACGACGCCGGCACGGTGATCCCGCTGATCATCTACACGCTGGGGAACGTGGTGGTCTCGTCGGTGTCGGTGGGCGGCGGCGGCGGCGACAAGCCGGTGGAGAGCGTGTCGCTCAACTACTCGTCCATCAAGTGGGACTACGGCGCGCAGAAGGAAGAGGGCGGCGCCGCCGGGAAGGTGGCCGGGAGCTGGGACGTCTCGGCCAACAAGACGATCTAGTCCGTGCGGGAGCCCAGGACCATCGAGGGCGCGCGGGCGCTGCTCTTCGACCGGCTGGTGGATCTCGATCCCCGGCAGGCCGTGGAGCAGCACCCCCTGCGCGTCCTGGACCGCGACGGCCTCCGGGAGTCGGTCCGCCGGGAGGTCGCGCGGCTGCTGAACACCCGTACCCCGCTCCCCCCCTCCGGGCTGGAGGGGCGGGAGCGCACGGTGCTGGAGTACGGACTCCCGGACTTTTCCGCGCGCTACACGCGCGACCCCGGCGCGCGGGCGGAGCTGGCCCGGGAGATGGAGCGCTGCATCGAGGCGTACGAGCCGCGGCTGCGCGGCGTGCGCGTGGAGGTGGAGCTCCCCCCCGGGAGCCAGCGCGAGCTGACGGCCCGGGTGAGTGGGACGATGGTGTCGGGCGACGTGGTGGAGCCGGTCTCCTTCCCCGTCGCCGTGGAGCGCGATCCGCGCGGGGAGGGGACGCGGTGAGCGCGGGCGGCTTCGAGGACCTCCTCCCCTACTACTACGCCGAGCTCACGAGCCTCCGGAAGGAGGGCGCCGAGTTCGCCCGGAAGTACCCCAAGGTGGCGGGGCGGCTGGAGCTGGGGAGCGAGGAGTCGGCCGACCCGCACGTGGAGCGGCTGATCGAGTCGTTCGCCTTCCTCACCGCGCGCATCCAGCGGGGGATCGAGGAGGACCTCCCCGAGGTCACCTCGGCCCTCTTGGACGTGCTGTACCCGCACTTCCTGCACCCCGTCCCGGCCATGACGGTGGTGCGCTTCGACGTGGACCCCAGGCAGGGGAAGCTGACCACCGGGCACCGCATCCCCCGGCACACCCCGGTCTTCACCCACGCCCGCGAGACGGACGAGGGGGCGCGGCACCGTGGCGAGGGGCTCCCCTGCCGCTTCCGCACCTGCTACCCGGTGACGCTCTGGCCGCTGGCGACGGCGTCGGCCGACTTCGTTTCCACGGGGAAGTACGACTTCCTGGACTCGGAAACCCGGGTGGCGCGGGTGCTCCGCGTGCGGGTGCGCCTGCAGGGCGAGGGGAAGCTGGGGGAGCTGCGGCTGCGCGACCTCCGCTTCCACCTGGACGGGGAAACGCGCACCTCCACCGCGCTGTACGAGCTGCTCTTCGCGCACCTGGACCGGGTGGCGCTCCTCCCCGAGGGGGGCGCGGAGCCGGTCTGGCTGGGCGACGACGAGACCCCCGCGGTGCTCCCGGTGGGGTTCGGGCCGGACGAGGAGGTGATCCCCTACCCGCGGCACTCCCACCCGGCGTACCGGCTCCTCCAGGAGTATTTCACCGTCCCCCGCAAGTTTCTCTTCTTCGACGTGCGCGGGCTGGAGGAGGCGGCGCGCTCGGAGGCGTTCCGCGAGGGGCGCGGCTTCGACCTCCTCTTCCTCCTGCGGCGACCCCCGCCGGAGCGGCTGGAGGTGGGCGCCGGGAACTTCGTGCTGGGGTGCACCCCGGCGCTGAACCTCTTCCCCCGCGTCACCGAGCCGGTGCGGATCGACCACCGGCGCACCGGCTACCGCCTGGTCCCCGACGCGCGGCGCGAGCGGACCACCGAGATCCACTCCATCCTGCGCGTCTCCGCCTCGTCCGACCTGGACGACCGGACGCGCGTCCTGGAGCCCTTCTTTTCCTTCAGCCACGCGGCGGAGGAGCGGGGGCAGCGCGCCTTCTGGCACGCCCGCCGGGCGCCGTCGGGACGCAAGGACGTGCCGGGGTCGGAGATGTGGCTCTCCTTCCTGGACCTGGACT
Organism: Gemmatimonadota bacterium; assembly: GCA_019240375.1. GTDB lineage: Bacteria > Gemmatimonadota > Gemmatimonadetes > Longimicrobiales > Longimicrobiaceae > JAFAYN01. The sequence goes on along the minus strand of JAFAYN010000023.1, from coordinate 4,202 downwards.
TCCACCCCACGCAGCCGCCCTCGCAGACGGTGTACGCCCACGTGCTGTGCACCAACCGGCGCCTGGCGCAGCAGCTTCCGGCGGGGGCGGAGTTCCAGATGGAGGTGGCCGCCCCGGTGGCCCGCATCGTGGCGCTCGACCGCCCCACCCCGCAGATCGACCCGGCGCTGGGGCCGGCGACGCAGTGGCGGCTGGTGTCGCACCTCTCGCTCAACTATCTGTCGCTCACCGACCGCGCGGGAGGGCTGCAGGCGCTGCGGGGGATCCTGCGCCTGTACGGCGACCTGGCGCAGCGGTACGTGCAGGACCAGGTGAACGGGATCGTGGCGATGGAGTGCACCCCCGACGTGGCGCGCGTCCCCGACGCGCGCTGGCCGGGCTTCTACCGCGGGACCCGCGTGGAGCTGACCTTCGACGAGGAGCTGTACGGGGGGATGGGCGCCTTCCTCTTCGCCTCGGTGCTGAGCCGCTTCTTCGGGCTCTACGCCTCCATCAACTCGTTCACCCGGCTCGTGATCCACAGCCGCCAGCGGGAGGGCACATGGAAGGAGTGGGAGCCGGTTTCCGGCGCGCAGACCCTCCTGTAAGCCGCACCCTCGCCGAGGAGGGGCACCGCTTCGAGTTTCCCCAGGCCGTCCGCCTCCTGGAGATGCTCCGGGAGCGGCCCGGGGAGGTGGAGTCCGCGGCGGCCGCGGCGCTGGACGAGGTGGTGCGCTTCCGCTCGTCCATCTCGCTCGCCTTTCCCACCACCCCGGTGGAGCGGATCGAGGTTCCGGAGGACGGCGGCCCGGTGCGGATGTCGGTGGCGTTCATGGGGCTGGCCGGCGCGCTGGGGCCGCTCCCCCTCCCGTTCTCGGAGCTGGTCCTGGAGCGGGCGGCGCGGGGCGACTTCGCGCTCCGCGACTTCCTGGACGTCTTCCACCACCGCCTGGTGTCCCTCCTGTACCGGGCGCGCAAGGAGAACCGCCTCGCGCTGCACACCGGCCCCCCGGAGCGCGCGGTCATGGCGGGGCAGCTCTTCGCGCTGGCCGGGCTGGGGACGGAGGGGGTTCGCGGACGGATGCGGGTGCGCGACCGCGCCCTCCTCTCGTACGCGGGGCTCCTTTCGCAGCACCCGCGCTCCATGGCCGGGCTGGAGGGGATCCTCTCCGACCACTTCGGCGTTCCCGTGCGCGGGACGCAGATGGTGGGGCGCTGGCTGTCGCTGGGGGAGCGCGAGGTCACCCGGATCGGGCGCTCGGGGCGGAACCGGAAGCTGGGGCGCGGGGCGGTGCTGGGGACGCGGGTGTGGGACCCGCAGGGCGCCTTCGAGCTGCGCCTGGGGCCGCTCTCGCGCGAGGAGTTCCTCCGCTTCCTCCCCGGGGGAGGGAGCGCCTGGGCCCCGCTCTGCGACCTCACCCGCTTCTACGCCGGGACGGAGCTGGACTTCACCGTCCGCCCGGTGCTGAAGGCCGCCGAGGTCCCCGCCGCGAAGCTGAGCGCGAAGCGGGGACCGGCGGGTGGCGCCCGCCTGGGGTGGACCTCGTGGCTGCGGACGCGCGAGGCGCTCACCGACGCGGCTCAGGTGCGGCTGAAGCCCCCGACCCCGGTTCCTTCCGCGACAGGAGCGAGCGTGAGATGAGATCTCGTCAGGAGTTCTGCATGGCGGTGGCGTACGCGGTCGCCGACCTGGCCGGGAAGAACGTCGCCCTGGGAGCCAAGATCACCGCCAACCTCCCGGAGCCCCTCTGCTGGGCGATGGATGGGGCGGCCACGGCGACCGACACGCGCACCCCGGTCGTGAACCTCCTCCAGGGGTGCTCGGAGAACGGGCGCAAGGTCGGGAGCGAGATCTTCGTCACCTACGTCCCCACGGCCGCGTGCATCGGGATGGCGACGATGCTGGGGATCAAGGCGCTCTACTACGTGGACGGCGGGGTCATGAAGCTGGCCCTGACGGCCGGGGCTCCCGCGCTGGCGGCCGCCACGGCGGTGGACGTGGCCGCCCCTCCCTCGCCGGAGCGGATCAACCCCCCGGTGCCGGACGTCCCGGGCGGCGGGGCGGGGGCGTGGCTGGGCGGGGGCGCACCCGCCTGTGCGCGAAGCGCGGCGGCGTGGCTGGACCTTCTCATGGAGGAGAGCCGGAAGCCGACCGCGAAGCCGAACCTGGGGACCCTCCTCGGGTACGTGGACCGGATCGTCGCGGTTCAGGGGGTGAGGTACGACTCCGGCTTCACGATGAGCGTGCCGACGACCGCGGTGGGCGGGGTGCGGGCGGCCTTCCGCGACCGCCTCTTCATGGCGCTGGCGCGCGTCCTGGTGTCCCGACACTGGCAGCCGGAGGTGGCGACCCCGATCAACGCGAACCTCCGCCAGGCATCCGCGGACGCCCCCGTTGCGGCGGGGAAGAACATCGGCGCGGTGCTGGTCAGCGCGTCCAACCAGATCATCGGCTGGGGCGTCAACACCAACGACGCCAGCTCCACGCGCCACGCCGAGACCAACGCCATCCAGGCCTTCCAGGAGGAGGCGGGGACGGCGATCCCCGTCGGGGCCACGCTCTACACCACGTTGGAGCCCTGCTACATGTGCGCCGGGGTCTTCGTGCGCGCCGGCGGCACCGATTGCGTGTACGAGCAGACCGACCCCGACATGGTGAACAACACGGCGCTCTACACCACCCCCGGGGCGAACCTCCGCAAGCACGTGGAGGCGTATTCGGGAAGGGTGGACGTGGTGGACCGGGTGCCGACGATGCGGGCCGGGACGGTGAGGACCGTCGGCCAGCGGCTGGACGAAGGGCTGACGTCGTTCCGGCAGAACGTGGGGGTGGGCGTCCGCGCCACCGCCGCCGACTACCTCCGGAGCGGGAACCCGGCCTACGAGGTGTTCAGCCGCGCGCACGAGCGGCTGGTCACGGCGGGGATGGGCGCGCAGAACGCCGCGGAGCGCACGCTCTGGGCGGAGGTGCTGGACTTCCTGCGCAGGGGGCACGCGGGGCAGGTGGGTTTCCAGCCGCACCTCCTGATGATCGACTAGGGAGCGAGCCGGACCGGTGGGTGGAGCCGGCAAAGTTTCGGAGGGGGCGCGGCGAATCGCCGCGCCCCCTCCGTGTTCCGGACCCTCGCCAGCGCGGGTGGGTCGTTGCGCATATGACAGGACAGGATTAGTATCCCGGACCGCTGCGACGGCCCCGTTCCCGGGACGCCGCATCCCGCCCTGGGCGGCCGGGGCGTCCCCGCGCACTCCCCTCCTGGTTCGCCTTCGAACCGGCCTTTCCGCCTCCTCCCGGCGCATCGCCACGCCGCGGGTGGGGCAGGGCGATCTGCCCCGCGGGTCCATCGGAACTCCCACGCCACCGGCAGGACATGGGCGAGCACACCGAGCGCACGACCGACGATTCCTCGCTCATGGAGGACGTTTACCCCCTTTCTCCCGTCCAGCTCGGCATGGTCTTCCACGACCTGTACTCGCCGGACGCGGGGGTGTACCTCAACCAGTACGTGTTCTCGCTCCGGGGGCGGCTCCGCCCCGAGGTGCTGCGGGACGCGTGGCGGCACGTCCTCGGCCACCTCCCGGTGCTGCGGACGGCGTTCGTGTGGGAGGGGATGGACCGGCCCGTCCAGGTCGTGTTCCGGCACGCGGCGCTCCCCTGGGAGGAGCACGACTGGCGCGGCTGCACGGCGGACGAGCGGCGGGAAAGGCTGGGCCGCTACCTGGAGGCGCAGCGGGGACGGCGCTTCGACCTGCTGGAGCCGCCCCTCCTGCGGCTCGCCCTGGTCCGGGTGGAGGACGAGGAGTTCGAGCTGGTCTGGAGCTACCACCACCTGCTGCTGGACGGCTGGTCCATCTCGCTGGTGCTGCAGGACGTGCTCGCCAGCTACGACGCGCTGCTGCGGGGGGGCACGCCCGTCCTCCCCCGCCGGCGCTCCTACCGCGACTACGTCGCCTGGCTGCTGCGGCAGGACCTGGCCGCGGCCGAGACGTACTGGCGGGCAACGCTGCGAGGCTTCGCCGGCCCCACCCCGCTGGGGGTGGACCGCGCGCCCGACGCCGCGGCGTCGGGCCCGGCCGCCTTCGGCGCCGCCGGGCGGCTCCTTTCCGCGGACGCCACCGCCGGGCTCCAGTCGTTCGCCAGGCAGCACCGGCTCACGGTGAACGCCCTGGTGCAGGGGGCGTGGGGAGTGCTGCTGGCGCGCTACTCCGGGGAGGAGGACGTGGTC
>JAFAYN010000118.1 GCA_019240375.1 Gemmatimonadota bacterium | reverse complement strand
CCCCTCCTCCTGGGCGGCGGCCACGGCCACGCGCCAGCGGACCGCCTCCGCCTCGGCGGCTTCCAGCAGCTCGGGGAGCCTTTCCTCGGCCTTGGCCCTCCTCCGCGCTTTCTCGTACCAGGCTTCCGCGTTCTGGTGCGGGCGGAGCGTGGGGTCCAGCTCCACCTCCACCTCCAGCTGGCCGCCGTCGAAGTCCGGGAGCCTGGCCGACGCGGCGCCCACCGGCACCAGGTGCAGGTTGGCGAGGATCAGGTCGCCGTTGCGGCGCATCCGGTCGGCCTCGCCCACCGACTCGAACTCGCGGAGCAGGCTGCGCAGCCTCCCCTCCGCCGCGCCCAGCCTCCGCTTCGCGGCCTTCAGGAGGCGCTTCGCCTCCTCGCCCTGGTCCTGCGCCGCGTCGCGGGGCGCCTCGGCGGCGACGGTGTCCATCGCCTGGAGGATCGAGGCGGCGGGGCGGGCGGGGATCCCGGGAAGCGGGGCGGGGAAGGGCTGCGAGCTTCGTCCCCGCTGCAGGATCACCGGGCTCTCACCGGTCCCACTGCGCAGCGCCCACCACCGGTCGAAGGCCGCCTCCAGCTCCGGCTCCCCCGCGACGCTCGCGGCTTCGCCCAGGACGGCGGCGGCGCTCAGGGTGCTCACCCAGGCGAAGTTGCGCACGGCGGCGGTCGGGCGGTCGGCGGGGGGGACACGGCCCATCACGGTGCGCCACACATCCCAGGCGTCCTCGCGCGACTCGTCGCCCGTGCCGAAGCGGCGCGAGGGAGGGGGCGGCCGGTAGGGGACGCCGATGCGCAGCGCCCGGTCCCCGGCGTCGCGGCCGCGGAGGAGGGCGAAGATGCGGTCGTCGTCGCCGCCCACCACCAGCGCGTTCCACTGGTTGGTGTGCAGCTCCACCACCACCCGGCGGCGCGTCCCGGCGAAGGAGGTGGGGTCGAACATCTCCACCACCAGCACGCGCTCGTCGGGCGGGGCCGAGACGCCGGTGATGCGCGCCTCCAGCTCGTCCTCGGTGGTGTCCTCGGGCGCCGGGACGATGCGCGTCCAGCCGCGGGCGGGGTGCAGGTCGAAGCGGAGCGCCTCGCCCCCGTCCAGGACGAGGGTCGCCGACAGGTCCGGGGCGAAAAGGAGGGCGGGGCGCGCGGAGCGGCCGCGAAGGCGGGTTTCCAGCTCGCGCGCTAGGGCGCGAACCAGCACGGGATCGTACCGGATCGGGTTTGACACCCCCCGAAGATGCAATTAGCTTTTTCCCCGGTCAACCCGCCCAACGAGCGGTATAAGCTCGGCGCCGCGATAGGCGTAAGACAGGGGTTCGCGGCGCATCATCCATGTGCCGGAGAGCTTTATGTCCGTTCAAAGCGCGGGTACCCGGAGCCTGACGACCACGTCGCTCCGGGAGATGAAGCGGCGCGAGGAGAAGATCGCCGCGATCACGGCCTACGACTACCTCTTCGCGAGGCTGGTCGACGAGGCGGGCGCCGACGTGGTGCTCGTCGGGGACTCTCTTGCGCAGGTCGTCCTGGGGTACGACTCCACCCTCCCGGTCACCCTGGACGACATGATCCACCACGCCTGCGCGGTGCGCCGCGGCATCAAGCGCGCGCTGCTGGTGGTGGACCTCCCGTTCCTCACCTACCAGGTTTCCCGAGAAGAAGCCATCCGCAACGCCGGGCGCGTGCTCAAGGAAACGGGCGCGGCCGCGGTGAAGCTGGAAGGCGGCTCCGACGAGATGGCGGAGACCGTGCGCGCCCTCGTGCGCGTCGGGATCCCTGTCATGGGGCACCTGGGCTTCACCCCCCAGTCCGTCAACACCATGGGCGGCTCCCGCGTGCAGGGGCGGGAGCAGGGCGGGGGCGAGCGGCTCCTCGCCGAGGCGAAGGCGCTGGAGGAGGCCGGCGCCTTTTCCGTCGTCCTGGAGCTGGTCCCCGGCCCGGTCGCGGAGAGCGTGACGGCGGCGCTGGAGATCCCCACCATCGGGATCGGCGCCGGGGTGGGGTGCGACGGGCAGGTGCTGGTGCTGCACGACATGCTGGGGCTGAACGACGGGTTCCGCCCCCGCTTCCTGCGCCGGTACGCCGAGATGGCGGCCACCACGCGCGAGGCCGTGGGGGAGTACGTGCGCACCGTCCGGGCCGGAGAGTATCCCGCCCCGGAGCATACGTTCGAGTAATCGCCATGAGGACGGCGACGACGAAGGCCGAGGTGCGGGCGGCGGTGGCGGAAGCGCGGCGGGCGGGGAAGCGGATCGCGCTGGTCCCCACCATGGGGTACCTGCACGAGGGGCACCTGTCGCTCCTGGACCGGGCGCGGGCGGGGGCCGACTGGGTGGCGATGTCCATCTTCGTCAACCCGCTCCAGTTCGGGCCCACGGAAGACCTGTCCCGCTACCCGCGTGACCTGGAACGCGACCTGCGGCTGGCCGGCGGGCGCGGGACGGACCTGGTGTTCACGCCCCCGGTGGAGGAGATGTACTCCGCCGGCGAGCAGAAGGTGTTCGTCCTCCCGGACGCCTCGCTGGAGGACCACCTGGACGGCGCCTCGCGCCCCGGGCACTTCCGCGGGGTGCTGACCGTGGTGGCCAAGCTGTTCGGGATCTTCGCCCCGGACCTGGCGGTGTTCGGGCAGAAGGACCTCCAGCAGGCGCTGCTGATCCGCCGCATGGTGGCGGATCTGGACATGCCGCTGGAGATCGACGTGGCGCCCATCGTCCGCGAATCGGACGGGCTGGCGATGAGCTCGCGCAACGTGTACCTGTCGGCGGAGGAGCGGGCGCGCGCCCTTGCCCTTTCGCGGGCGGTGGAGGCGTGCCGCGCCCGCTTCGCCGCGGGCGAGACGGACGGGGACGCGCTCCGCGCCGTGGTGCGGAGCGCGCTGGACGTACCCGGGGTGGAAGTCGACTACGCGGAGGTCGTAGACCCCGCGACGCTGGACGCGGTGAAGGTCGCCGCGCCCGGCTCCGTGTGCGCCGTGGCCGCCCGGATGGGGCGGACCCGGCTCATCGACAACGCAATCCTGGGCGCGTAGCCCGACGGGAGTTCATATGCAGCGGACCATGTGCAAGTCCAAGATCCACCGCGCCACGGTGAC
>JAFAYN010000489.1 GCA_019240375.1 Gemmatimonadota bacterium | reverse complement strand
CCCGTTGCCCTGCGCCCACTCGTGCAGGAGGATACTGGCGGTGTACGCCTCCTCGCCGCTGGCCGAGCCCGCGCTCCAGACCCGGTGCGCGGGGAGCTTCCACTGGAAGAGCTTGGGGACGATGGTGTCCCGCACCACGGTCCAGGTTTCCGCGTTGCGGAAGAACTTGGTGACGTTGATGGTGAGGGTGTCCAGCAGGATGTCGTACTCCGCCGGCTCCCGGTCCAGGAGCTGGCCGTACTCCTCGAACGACGCCTTGCCGCGGGCGCGCATCCGCACCGCGATCCGCCGGCGCAGGCACTTGTCCTTGTAGAACTGCGTGTTGAAGCCGCGCTCGCGGTGGATCTTGGCCTTGAGCCGCTCCAGCTCCTCGTCGTCCCCCTCGAGCGAGAAGGGCGCCAGGGGGGGGATTCCGGGCGTTCCGGGAGGGGTGCTCATCGCAGCACCGTTTCCACCAGCTCCAGGTTGGTGCGCACCACCGCGTTGGTCGGGTTCAGCTCCAGCGCCCGCCGCCAGAGGCGCACCGCCTCCTCGCGCGACATCCGCTTGTAGTGGATGTTCCCCAGCTTGAAGTACACGTCGTCGCCCAGGTCGGGGGCCAGCTTCAGCGCCCGCCCGTACGCCTCCGCCGCCTCGTCGTACGCGCCGCGGCGGTACAGGACGTCGCCCAGCGACTTGTACGTCTGCGGGATGTCTCCGTCCTCCTCCACCGAGCGCCGGTACAGCGCCTCGGCCTGGTCCCACTCGGCGCGGCGCTCGCGGACGGCACCGAAGTGCAGCAGGAGGAGCGCGGAGTGCGGGTGCGCCGCCACCCCGTCCTCCCCCAGCCGCAGCGCCTCGGCGTCGCGCCCGGCGGCGGCCTCGGCCAGCAGCGCGAAGGCGAAGTACGCCGCCGGGGGGCGCTTCCCCTCCCCCAGCGCCTCACGGTACGCGGCGAAGCCGCGCGCGGCCTCCGCCACCTCGCCCTGCTTGAGCACCAGGATGGCGCGCGACAGGAGCACCGGCGGGCGCTTCGGCGCCAGGCGGGCGGCCTCGTCGGCGGCTGCGCGGGCGTCGGGGAGCCGCCCCATCCGCTCCAGCGTCAGCGCCAGGTTGTGGAAGGCCGAGGCGCGGGGGCCGCCCTGCTCGATCGTTTCCTTGAGCGAGCGCATCGCCAATCGGTCGTCTCCCACCCGCAGCCCGATCAGCGCCAGGAAGAAGCGCGCGTCCAGGTTCCCGGGCTGCAGTTCCACCACCCGGCGGAACTCGCGCGTGGCCTCCTCGTACATCCCCGTCTTGTAGAAGGCGACGCCCAGGTTGCGGTGCTCCTCGATGCGGGCCAGCGGGACCTGCTGCACCTCCACCGGGCGCTTCCGCCCCACCGGGTGCGCGAACCCCGCCTGGATCAGCCCGAAGAGCGCCTTGCCGACGTCGAACTCCACCAGCCCGGATTCGTCGATGATCTCCTGGACGGTGCGCTTCCCGTCCACCAGCGGGAGGATCTTGCGCTGCTCCTCGGCAAGGTCCACTTCGGTGAGCGGGCGGGCGGCGTCCAGCTCGAAGATCAGGTCGAGCGAGGCGATCTTCTTTTCGATCAGGCTCCACTCGTCGATCCGCCGCGCCCCCTCCAGGAGGACGTTCTCGGGGTTGATCGACACCAGCATCGCCCCCTCGGGCGGACGCTGCTCGGCCTCGAAGTAGAAGGAGCCCTGCGTCCAGGTGAAGAGGAAGTAGACCGCCTCCTCGATCTGCACCCGGATGTACTGCTCCAGCTGATCGCGGGTGATCGAGCCGCGCCGGATCAGGATCTCGCCCAGCTTCTGCTGCGGGTGCTTCCCCTGTTCGTCGATGGCAGCGGCGAGCGCCGCCGCGTCCAGGAGCCCGTTCTTGACCAGGAGGTCGCCCAGGCGGTCGCGGCGGTTGACGATGGAGGCGTAGGTGATCCGCCCCCGCTCGAAGTAGATGTAGCCGAAGTTGGAGCGGTCGGTCACCGACAGGCACCCCGTCTTCTGCCCCATCGCCAGGAGCTGAAGCACGTCGGGGAGGCTTGCCTCGCGCAGGGAGCCCTTGATCGCCATCAGGACAGCTCCTCGATCAGGCGGTCTTCCATGGCCAGCACCGACCAGGCGATCTTCTCGGGGTTGAAGTACCAGCGGTCGGCCGCTTCGGGGACGCGCTCCTCCGGCTGGGGCTCGGCCGCGGCGGGAGACCCGGAGGCGGCCCCGGGGGCGCGCGCCGCTCCGGCCAGCGCCTCGGCCTCCTCCACCCGGTCCGGGTCGCGGAGAAGCGGCGAGGACGCGGCGTCGTGGTCCAGGGCGCGCAGCACCCCCTCGGCGGCGCGCAGCCGGTCCACGTCGGCGGCGAACTGGGCGAGGAGCGAGTCCAGGTCCGGCGCCGAGTCGGCGTCCAGCGCCTCTTCCAGGCGGCGGGTGCGGATCCCCTCCCCTTCCCAGCGCAGGATCGCCTCGGCCAGCGTCCGCCGCCACGGCGCCGACTCCACCATCTGCGCCACGGTGAAGGAGATGTCGGACAGGAAGGCGCCGAACTCGTCGTCGCCCCCCGGTCCGGACCCCATCCCCAGCAGGGCGGCGACCTCGTCCGCGGCCACGGGACGCCCCTCCGCGTCCTGCACGGCGAGGAGCTGGTTCAGCCCGCCCTGCAGCTCGCGCACGCTCTCCCACCCCAGGCGGGCGAGCGCGTCGGCCACGTCGCGCGGCAGCTCGGCGCCGCGCTCCTGCGCCTTGCGCCGGACGATGGCGAGCCGCGTCTCCACCTCGGGCGGGGTCAGGTCTACGATCAGCCCCCCGGAAAGGCGGGAGACCAGCCGCGCGTCCAGCCCCTCGATCTCCTGCGGCGGCCGGTCGGAGGCGAGCACCATCTGCGCGCCACCGCGGGTCATCTCGTCCCACCCGCGCAGCAGCTCCTCCTGGGTACGCCCCTTCCCCGCGAGGAGCTGGAGGTCGTCCAGGAGGAGGAGGTCGACCGCGGCGGCGTCGGCGCGGAACTCGTCCAGCGCCCCCGCCGAAAGGGCGGCGGTGATCCGGTCCACCAGCTCCTCGACGGTCTCGTACGACACGCGCAGCTCCGGGCGCACCGCGAGCGCCAGGTGTCCCACGGCGTGCAGGAGGTGCGTCTTCCCCAGCCCGGAGTTCCCGTAGACGACCAGCGGGTTGTAGCTGGTCCCGGGCGACTCGCCCGCGCGGCGCGCGGCGGCCGCGGCCAGGCGGTTGCTCGGGCCGACGACGAAGCTGTCGAAGGTGAAGCGGGGGTCCAGCACGGGAGTCATCAGGGTACGGCTCAGCGCCCGCTCGTGGTCAGCGGGCGGTTGAAGCGCTGCGACAGGCGGCGGAGGACCTGCTCGCTGATCCCGCGAAGGGTGTCGAACACCCCGGTGCCGGCCAGCGCCCGCGCCTCGAAGCGCGGGAGGTCGCGGTAGTTGAGGAGGTCGTCCATCTCCTCCACCGACATCACGTCGGGGAGGTCGCGCTTGTTGTACTGCAGGCAGATGGGGATGGTGCGCGGGTCGGTCCCCTGCTCCAGCAGGTTGACCTGCAGGTTGCGGAACGACTCCAGGTTCTCGTCCTGCTGCATCCGCTGCGAGTCGGCCACGAACACCACCCCGTCCACCCCCTTCAGGATCAGCTTCCGGGAGGCGTTGTAGTATACCTGCCCCGGGACCGTGTAGAGGTGGAAGCGCGTCTTGAAGCCGCGGATGGAGCCCAGGTCCACCGGGAGGAAGTCGAAGAAGAGGG
>JAFAYN010000105.1 GCA_019240375.1 Gemmatimonadota bacterium | reverse complement strand
GCCCTGGGGCTGCTCCTGCACCTTCCGCGACTGCCGGCGCGCCGAGCGGACGTTGGCGAGCTGCCGGGCGCGCACGGTGAAGTCGCCGGCGGTGCCGGGCGCCTTCACGAACACGTCCAGCCGGTTGCCCGGGGCCATGTACAGGCTGTCGTCCGGCGTCTTGGCGTCGTAGTTGGCGGGCGCGAACTGGACGCCGTCCCGCGCCACGTCGTAGAAGCTGGGGTTGTTCGACCCGGCCGGGAAGATGATCTGGTAGTGCGCCGTCTGCGAGATGTTCTCGTTCACCATCCGCAGCCGCGCCACCTCGCCCGCCCGAAGGGAGAGCACCGGGGTCTGCTGCCCGTTCACCAGGATGTAGTTGCCGGTGTTGTTGTCCACCAGGTTCACCGACGAGTCCACCTGCTGGATGGCGACCAGGTAGTCCTCCATCCCGTACGCCCTGGTCATGGAGTCCAGCCCCGTGGTGGGGTCCTCGATGAAGAAGGCGCCGGACATCCCGTTGGTGACCTGAATCGCCACCGAGCCGTGCTTGTGCGGGTGGTACCAGTGCGTCCCCGGCGACTGGTTCTGCGGGATGCGGAACGAGTACTGGAACGAGTCCTGGGGCGCGATCTCCAGCAGCACGTTGTCGCCGGAGTCGGCCGGGGTCACGTGGAACCCGTGGAAGTGCATGTTGGTCCAGTCCGGGCCGTGGAAGCAGTCCGGGAAGGTGTCGAGCCCGCTGTTGGCGGCCGGGTAGTTCATGCACAGCGTGTCGGTGTTCTCCAGCCCGTTGAGCAGCTTCACCCGCACCCGGTCGCCGGGCTTCACCCGGAAGGTGGGGCCGGGGAAGGCGGGCGCCGCGTTGTACGTCTTCCCGTTCGCGGACAGGAGCTGGTAGGCGCGGAGCGACTGCGAGCCTCCCCCGGGAACGTTGAACGAGGCGCGCACCACCTGCATCCGCACGTCGAGCAGGCCGTTCACGCTCTGGACCTCGATCGGCTGCGGGAAGGATGCGGGCGCCGACGTGTCGGGGGCGGGGGCCTGCGGCGGCGCCGGCTGCTCGGTCGGGGGAGCGGGAGGCGCTTCCGGGGCTTCCGGACGCGGGGTGAGCGCGCGGGCGCACGCGGCCGCTTCCAGCAGCAGGAACGCGGCGGCCACCGTCCAGGCGGGGAAACGGCCGGCCGGGCTCCGGCGCCGGGCCGGAGAGGGGAGATCGGTCATCGGGTCGTGTGGGTGCGGCGGTGAGGAGGAGTACCGCGACGGATGGGACGTGAAACGCCGGACATTATGCGACACCCTCCCGCGTCGTGCAAGGGATTCCGACCCGTGGTGGCGCAAAAAGGCTCCGCCGCGGAGGGATCCCCCGCGGCGGAGCCGGTGTGGACGGGCGCGGCCGGGATCCCGGCCCGCCCTCAGGGCTGGAGGACCGACATCCCCTGGTCGAAGACCACGTCCACCGGGATGTTCGCCGCCGACAGCCGCGCCAGGTCCTGCTGGAGCTGCGGCTTGATCACCCCGTACCCGGTCATGAACTCGCCGACGCCCGCGTAGTCGCCGGTCCCCTGAAGCTGCAGGATCTTCGCGGAAAGGGCGTTGACCGCCTGCTGCATCCGGTCGTAGTCGACGCGGTACTTGCCGGTGGCCGGGTCGCGCGAGAAGGCCCCCATCTCCTGGAAGAAGTTGAAGGTCGCCATTTTGGCGCGCCCGTGCGCGTCCGAGGCACCGAAGCGCACCGAGCGGAAGAGCCCGGCCAGGAAGGTGGTGAAGTTGTCGCGCAGGTCCCTCTGCCCCAGCTCGCCGCGCTGGGCGAGCTGCGACACCATGTACAGCCCCAGCACGTCGGCCTTCTCCTCCTCCAGCCCGCCCGCGCGCTCCTTCAGCGCCTCGCGCACCGTCCGCCGGCTGTTGATGGTGTTCTTGATCCCCAGCCCGTGCGCCACCTCGTGGAACATGGTGTTCTCGAAGAAGGCGTCGAAGGTGACGTGCCCCATCTCGTCCGGGACGATCAGCTCCCGCGCGACCGGCACCAGGATCCTGTCGAACTTGGCGCGCATCGCGTTCTTGAGCTGGAGCCGGCGCGTCCCCTTCCGGAGCTGCACCTGCTCGTCGTTGGGGAGGTTGATGGCGATGGTCTTCGCCCCGGCGTTCGCCTCCCCCGCGTAGTACACCGCGTCGTACGCGTTCAGGTCCGACCCGGTCCCCGGCGTCTCGCGCTTGAACTCCTCGGCCACGGGGAGTCCGCGCTGCAGCGACGGGAGGAGGGCGACGTAGCGCGCCAGCCGCTGGCTCCACTCCCGGTCCTTGATCAGCACGTACGACTCGTGTCCCGCCTTGTACCCGTACAGCTCGTCCTCGTACGTCTCGATCGGCCCGATCACCAGGTCGAGCGTGTTGTCCTTCATGTCCATCCACGCCAGGTCGCTCGGCTGGTAGTCGTCGGTGAGCAGCGCCTGGGCGCGCAGCTCCAGGTAGCGGCGCAGCCCCGGGTCGCCGGCGATCTGGGCGGCCTGGCGCAGGCTGGCGGCCGCGCTCTCCACGTACGGGCGGAAGGCGACGTGGTAGGGGATGGCGACCAGCCGTCCGCCCTCGTCCCGGCGCACCAGCGTGTACAGGCTCTTCAGCGAGTCGGCACGCGCCCCGCCCCCGGCCACGGCGCGGTCGAACTCCTCCTTGGTCACGTCGGCCGGGTAGAAGTTGGCGCCGGGCCGCTTCGCCGGGGTGCCGGGGATGAAGGCGGCGTTCTCCTCCAGGCGGTCCCACGGGCCGTAGTTGATCTCCGCGTAGGTGCGCGTCTGCGGGTCGCGGATGGCGTTCATCAGCTCCTCGCGGCTCCCGTACGCCTCCAGCCAGAAGATCGCGTCCATCTGGCGCGCGGCGTCGATGAGCAGCGGGAGCATCCGCCGGTCGCTCTCCGAGAGCTTCGACAGGTCCGTGGTCAGGCGCACCGGGGTGTAGCGGGCCAGCCGCTGCGGCACCGTCTCGCCCGCGCCGGACGCGGCAGGAACGGCGGCCACGGGGACGGCGGACGGAGTCATCGGGAGCGGCCGCGCGGCGGCGATGGGGCGCGATTGCGGGCCGGTCTGCGCGGCGCAGCCGGGGAGCGCGAGCGCCAGAAGGGCGGCCGCGCAGAGCTTGCGATGGGACATGGGAGTTCTCCTGGGGTCGGTAGGACGGCGTGGCTCGCGGTCCACGGGGAGCATATTACGCGGCGCGGCGCAGGGGGCAAGTGAGAGGCGGACGGTGGGGCACGACCGGACTCCGCCCCGAGCCGAGGGCTAGGGCGGAGCCGGGTGCGCTCACCGCCGCTTCCTCCCGCCCCCCCCGCGTCCCCGCCGCCCGCCGCCGCCCTTCGGTGGACGGGGGCCGGAGTACGCCGGGCGTCCGTCCTTCTTCCCGCGTGGGCCGCCCCTCTGTCCCCTGCGCCGCGGCTGCTCGTCGTCCCGGGTCTCCGGGTCCTCGGGGCTGCGGGCGCGCTCGAAGCGGTTCTCCGCCACCATGTCGCGCGCGTCGTCCAGCGTCGGAGCGCGGATCGCCTCCCGCTTCCCGCGCACCACGGTCCAGTGCAGCGGCCGGTCGTAGGTGGGGAGCGACGCCTCGTCGATGTCCCAGATGATCTTTGCCGGTACTCGGGCGCGCACCACCGGTGTCTCCCCCTCGAAGGCGTAGTCCAGCGGGTACTCTTTCCCGTCCAGCACGATGCTGTCGGGGAGCCGCGCCCAGCGCGCCCGCTCCTCCGCCGGGACGAAGGCGTCCGGATCGATCTTGAGGTCGGCGTTCATGAACTCGTCGTACGAGTTCACCTCCGCCATCCGCCCCACGAAGTAATCGGCCAGCGCCTTTTCGGTGATCTCCGGCACCGCTCCGCCCGAGCGGCGGTACGTTTCCCTCAGCTCGCGCACCACCTCGCGGTCGTGGCGCGCGTCCTTGTGGTACGCCGCGCCCGCCGCCATCGCCTCGGCCAGCGCCCGGCGCGCCGCGTCCTCCAGCCCGGTGGGGAAGCGGTTGATCCCCTCCACCTCCGAGTCCAGCTCGAAGCCGTGGAAGGTGCGCGCGGTCCGCACCCGCAATGGGGTGCGGCGGTGCCCCGGGTCGTACACGACCTCCGGCTCGTCCCCCACCGCGAACTCCCACGTCAGGTTGTAGGGGATCTCCGTCCCGTCGATGGAGCCGCGCGTCCGCCCGAAGCGGTCCGAGAAGTAGCGGATGGTGCCCACGATGGCGCCGTTGTTCCTGCACACGCTATTCTGCGAGACGCGCACCTCCTCGCCCCAGCTCGTTTCCTCGTCGATCACCAGGTCGAAGGGCATCACCTCGGCCAGCAGCCGCTGCCAGTCGCGGATCAGCTCGTCGTTGAGCCGGGGGAAGTAGCGCGGCAGCTCCTGGTCGAGCGAGCGGTAGATGGAGGCGATGGCGAGCGCGCCGTCCTCGATGGAGCGCACCAGCACCCCGCGCTCCTCGGCCCACTCCTCGATGGTCTTCTCGTCGTACACGTGCCGGGGGAGGCCGTACACGTTCCCCAGCGTCCCGCAGGTGCGGAGCGCGTCCTCGTAGATCCGGTAGGTGGTCAGGTGGTCGCTCCCGGGGACCACGTACTGCCCGATCTCGTTGTCCTGGCGGAGCATCCGGTACAGCGACTCGATCGAGGCGCAGGTCGCCACCAGCGGGATCAGGTTCTCGGGCGCGCGCACCAGCAGCTCGCCCCAGGGGCGGTCCACGGGGAGCACCTCCACCCGGCGCCCGTAGTCGGTGAGCCGGTTGGCGCGGATCAGCCCGCGCTTCTCCAGCAGCTCCAGCGAGCGGCGGTAGGCGATCCGGTCCAGCGGCACGGGGAGGTCCAGCTCGTCCGCGCGCACCCCCATATCCGCGCAGGTCATCGCCACCCGCTCCGGGTCGCCCGCGAGCTGGAAGTTGGGCTCGGTCGGCTCCAGCTTGGCGAAGTCGATGTCCCGCTCCGACAGGATGTACACCTCGCCCCCCTCCACCCGGCCGTGCACCCGCCCCGCCATCTGCAGGATCTCGTTGGAGCCCAGCGGGAGGCGGGTCAGCACGTTCTTCCCCTTCTTCACCAGCGAGGTGAACTGCGCGTCCTCGATGATCACCGTGTCCAGCCCGCGGATGTTCAGCGCCGACTGCCCGGCCGCCGTCATCGACAGGATGTACGGGTGCTGCGCCGTCCCCTCCAGGAAGGGAGCCAGCTTGGAGACCGGCTCCCCGCCGTGGTAGTACTCCGCGAAGACCTTTGGCCACTTCTCGGTGATCTGCTTGGCCACCTGCTCGGTCCCGGCGCGGGTGGGGACGAATACCGCCACCCCGCGCTTCTCCTTCGTGACGTGGCGGAGGAAGCGGTCGCCCAGGAACTCCAGCGGGTCGCGGGTCCCGGAAACGCGCACCGTCGCCGCCTTGGCCGGGTCGAACGCCGACGACTCGATCACCGTGGCCGAGTCCAGGTACTCCTGGTAGAACGAGGGGTCCACGGTGGCCGACAGCCAGATGAAGCGGCACCCCGCGCGCTTGGCGAGCGCCAGGCAGAGCTCCAGCTCCGCCGAGGTCTGGTGGATCTCGTCCACCACGATCACGTCGTCCGCGGTGATCAGCTCGTCCTGCAGCCAGCGCCGCGCGATCCCGGTGGTGACGATCACCACGTTCCAGTTGGGCGTTTCCGGCGTCGCCTCGCGCTCCCGGTTCACCACCCCCACGCGCAGCTCGCCGCCCACGATGGAGCGCGCCATCTCGCGGATCGCCAGCGTCTTCCCGGTCCCCGTCCCCGCGACGATCCCGAATCCCTTCCCCTCGCGCGAGAGCTGGCGGATCTCGTCGCCGTGCTCCC
>JAFAYN010000436.1 GCA_019240375.1 Gemmatimonadota bacterium | reverse complement strand
TCGCCGGGACGGCCGTCACCGCCGCCCTGCTGGCCAGCGCGCAGCTCGCCGGGGTGGGACCGCTCCCGGCGCGGTACAACAGCGTCACGGCCGGGATGGCCTTCGGGACGCTGTTCGGCGCGCTCCTCCTCTGGAACCGGACGCGCCGGCCGCAGGAGTAGCCGGCAACCTTTCTCTCCCCCGTGTCATCGAAAGTGTTGACACGGGGGGCGTGGGCCCCTAGTGTACTAGCTAACCAGTACACTGGTACACTCCACGCCCCCGATGCTCCTTTCCGTCGAGCCCTCCTCTCCCATCCCGATCTACGCCCAGATCGTCAGCCAGGTCCGCGCGGCCGTGGCCTCGGGAGACGTGCGCGCCGGAGACGCCCTTCCTTCCGTCCGTCAGCTCGCCACGGAGCTGCGCGTCAACCCGAACACGGTGGCGCAGGCGTACCGGGAGCTGGAGCGCGAGGGGATCACCTACGTGCAGCGCGGCCAGGGGACCTTCATCGCCGAGATGGACGCCGGGCGGAAGACGGCCGAGCGCGAGGCGGCGGGCGAGGCGCTGATCGCACGCATGGTGGACGAGGCCTTCCGCCTGGGGCTGACCGCGGCGGAGGTGCTGGAGATGGTCGAGCGGCGCGTCGCCCTCGGGGCGCTCGCCGACGGAGCGAAGTGAAGCCGTACCCCGCATTCACCCAACCGCGAACCGCAGAGGCAGTCATGCCGGACCTTGTCTTCACCTTCACCCTGACCCCCACGCTGGTGCTGGCGCTGGCCGTCACCGCGCTGGTTTACGACGCGATGCTGATCGCCCTGGGGATCCTGGTGGTGCGGCGGCTGCGCCGCCCCGCCTTCGCGCGGGTGCCGGCGCGGCGCTCGGCGCTGGCGCGGGGCTGAGCCGCGCCGCTCCGTGATGCCGCACGCGCTCCTCACCCGCGGGCTCGCCCGCCGCATGGCGCCGGACTTCGCCGTCCGCGACCTGTCCCTCACCGTCCCCACGGGGGCGGTGTACGGGCTCCTGGGTCCCAACGGGGCGGGGAAGACCACCACCCTCCGGCTGATCCTGGACCTGCTCCGCCCCGACGCGGGCGAGGTGGAGATCCTGGGGGTGAACGCGCGGCGCTACCCCGCCGAGGCGCGCCGCCGGATCGGGTACGTCCCCGAGCGGCTGGGGATCCCGGGGTGGATGACGGTGGCGCGGGCGCTCCGCCACCACGCTGTCTTCTTCCCGAGCTGGAGCCGGCCTTACGCCGAGGAGCTGCTCCTGCGGATGGAGCTCCCCGCCGACCGGCGCGTCCGCCACCTGAGCAAGGGGCAGGCGGGGAAGCTGGCCCTCCTCCTGGCGCTGGCGCACCGCCCCTCGCTGCTGATCCTGGACGAGCCCACCGACGGGCTCGACCCGGTGGCGCGCCGCGACTTCACCGAGCTGCTCCTGGAGTACGTCGCCGACACCGGGGCGACGGCGCTGATCTCGTCGCACCTGGTGCACGAGCTGGAGCGCGTGGCCGACTGGATCGGGGTGATCGACCGCGGGTCGCTGGTGGTGGAGACCCCCCTGGAGGCGTTCCGCCGCTCCATCAAGCGGCTCCGCGTCGGCACCGGCACGCCGCTCCCCGGGGCCGACGGCCTCCCCTTCGACGTGCTGGCGCGCGTGCAGCGCCCCCGGGAGGAGCTGTGGTCGGTGCGGGGGTGGGAGCCGGCGATGGGCGCGGTGCTGGCCGAGCGCGGGGTGGAGGTGCGCGGGGTGGTGGACCTGGACCTGGAGGACTGCTACGTGGAATTGCTGCGCGGGCGGGGCGACCCGGAGGAGGGGCGATGATCCGGGAGTTCCTGTGGGTGGAGTGGGAGCGGCGCCGGGGGATGCTCCTCCTGGTCACCGCGCTGTACGCCGCCGTCCCCCTGATGTACCTGGCGCTCCTCGGCGGGGTGACGAGGCCCGGGGCGGGGGGCGCGCAGCTCGTCTTCCAGGTGGACCCGCTGCAGCTCACCGGGCTGACGCTGGTGCTCGGGGTGGTGCTGTCGGCGTTCGCCTGGGGCGCCGGCTCCTGGGGCGACGAGCGGCGGGGCGGGTGGGTGTACGCCCTCGCCCTCCCCATCCAGCGCACGCACCTGTTCGCCCTCCGCTACCTGGCCGGGCTTGCCTGGCTGGCGCTCCCGCTCCTGGCGCTGACCGCGCTCTCCTTCGTGGCGGCGGCGGTCGCCAGTGTCCCCACCGGGATGTACGCCTACCCGGGGAGCTTCTCGTCGTGGGCGGCGCTGGTCAGCTGGTTCCTGTACACGCTGGCCTTCGTCCTGTCCGCCCGCTTCGAGCACCCGTGGCGGATCGTGGCGATCGCGGCAGCGGTGCTCCTGGTCGCCGCCACGGTCCCGGGGTTCGGCGTCTTCCCCGGGCTGTCGCGCCTGGTGGAGCTGGTCGCCTGGGGCGGGGTCACCCCGCTGCGCGTCTTCTGGGGGCTGGAGCTCCCCTTCGGCTCATGAGGCGGCCCCTGGTGACACTGGCTCCCCTGGCCGCCGCGGCGGCGCTCCTGGCGGGCACGCCCCCCTCCGCCCCGGCGCAGGCCGGCGGCTTCCCGCTCCGCCCCGGCGGGATCGGGGTGCAGGTGGGGAGCGAGGCGGGGGCCGCGCGGGTGCGGCAGGTGCTCGGCGACGGACCGGCGGCGCACGCCGGGGTGCGCGAGGGCGACCGGCTGCTCGCAGTGGACGGGCGCCCCGTGGCGGGGTGGCCCAGCCAGCGGGTGGAGGAGGCGCTGGTCGGGGCGGTCGGGACCCCGGTGCGGCTGGCGCTGCGTGACGGGACGGGCGCCGTCCGCGAGGTGGCGCTCCGGCGCGAGGACGTGTTCGCCCCGGCGCCCGGAGAGACCGGAATCTTCCGGACGCCGCACTTCGTAGTGCACTTCCGTCCGGGGGGCGACGAGCGGGCCTTCGCGCGGCGCTACGCCGAGCGCGCCGAGCGGTGGCTGCGCGACGGGGCCGGGGGCGCGCCGCTCCCCGACCGCCGGGCGCACCTGTACCTGGTGGAGCGTCCCGGCGTGGACATGGGGAACACGGACGTCCGGCAGCGCCGGCTCGCCGTCCTCCCCTGGTGGGGGAGCTACGTGAACACCCTCCCCTTCGAGCGCGACGCGGTGGGGCCGGCGCTGGCCTACGTGACGTTCGGCGCCCCGGGGCCGGACGTGGAGCGCTACCTGGGCGGACGGCGCGGGTGGGAATCGTCGGCGGACGGGGTGCACCGCGTGGCCGTCGCCAGCCTCCTGGCGGCCGACGTGTCGCGCGACGCCTCGCCGGAGCTGCTGTCGCGCACGGTGGTGGGGCTCCCGGCCGCTGGGGCCAGCCTGCGCGCCTACGTCCGCGAGCGCTACGGCGACCGCCGCTTCGGCGAGCTGTGGCGCTCCGACCGCCCCTTCCCGGAGGCGGTGCGCCAGGTGCTGGGAACCTCAGACGCCGAGCTGCTGGCCGAGTGGCGCGACCGGGTCTTCACCCTGGGCCCCTCGCCCGAAAAGGGTGCCCGCGGGGAGAGCGTCGCGCTGGGGCTGGGATACGGGCTCCTCCTCCTGGGCTTCGGGGCGTGGGTGGCCCGCCGCAAGGAGGTGGGGTAGACGGACGGGTGACGGTTAGGTCCGGTCCTGCGTGGGACCGCAGTGTAGTGGTACGATCTCCGCGGCGCCCCCACGGGCCGCATCTTTCCCTCAATGGAGGAGCCATGCTTCAACCACATCGTACGGGCCGGCTGCTCGCCGCGGCTCTCGTCCTCGGCGCGGCGGCCCCCGCGGCCGCACAGCAGGGGACGGCGGTGAACATCCCCTTCGAGAAGTACACCCTCGCCAACGGACTCGAGGTCATCCTGGCGCCGGACCGCTCGCTCCCCGCGGTGGCCATCGACCTCTGGTACAACGTCGGGAGCCGCAACGAGCCCGCCGGCCGCACCGGCTTCGCCCACCTGTTCGAGCACATGATGTTCGAGGGGTCGCAGAACGTCGGGCGGCAGGAGCACATCTCCATGCTGATGGGCGCCGGGTCGGCCAACCTGAACGGGACCACCAACGAGGACCGCACCAACTACTACGAGGTGGTCCCCCCCAACCGCGTGAACCTGGCGCTCTGGCTGGAGTCCGACCGCATGCGGTCGCTCAACGTCTCGGCCGAGAAGCTGCACGTGCAGCAGGAGGCGGTGAAGGAGGAGAAGCGGATGCGCGTGGACAACGTCCCGTACGTCCCCTCGCTCTACCAGGCCCTGTATACCGCGTCGTACAACCCGCAGACCTGCTTCGCCTACGGGCACACCATCATCGGGTCGATGGAGGACCTGAACGCGGCCAGCCTGTCGGACGTGCAGAGCTTCTTCAAGACGTACTACGCCCCCAGCAACGCGACGCTGACCCTCACCGGCGACTTCGACCCGGCGCAGGTCAAGGGGCTGATCCAGCAGTACTTCTCCGACATCCCGTCCGTCCCCAAGGCGCCCGAGGTGCAGTGCACCCAGCCGTTCGCGCACTTCCCCGCCCGTGACACGGTGCAGGACCCCAACGCCACCCTCCCGGCGTACATGGCCAGCTACGGCGCCGTGGCCCTGGGGACCCCGGACAGCTACGCCCTGCAGCTCCTGGGCTCCATCCTGGGGAGCGGGGAAAGCTCGCGCCTCCAGCAGCGGCTGGTGCGGCAGGAAAAAGCCGCCTCCAACGTGGTGGCGGGCGCCCAGCTCCGCCGCGGCCCCGGGATCATGCTCTTCTGGGTGACCCCCAACCAGGGCGTCGCGCTGGACCGGGTGGAGGCGCTGACCGACGAGGAGATCGCCAGGGTCCGCGACGGCGGCGTCACCCAGGCCGAGCTGGACCGGGTCAAGAACCAGTACCGCTCGCAGGCCGTGCGCGGGCTGCAGACCGCCTTCGGCCGGGCCGAGGCGCTGAACCGCTACGAGCTGTTCTACGGCGACGCCTCGCTGATCCGCACCGACCTGGACCGGTACATGGCGGTGACCCGCGAGGACATCCAGCGCGTCGCCCGGCAGTACCTCGTCCCCAACAACCGCCTGGTCATCGTCACCCTCCCCGCCTCGGCGGCGAAGAAATAAGGAGCCGAACGTGAACCCGTTCCACACACGCCTGATTGTGCTGGCAGCCGCCCTGGCGGGCGTCTGCTCCACGGCCGCCGCGCAGGACACCACCGCCGCGCGGCCCCGGGTGGCGCCCCCGGCCCCGCTCCCGGCGCGCCCGATCCAGTTCCCCGCGTACACCGAGACCACGCTCCCCAACGGGCTCCGGCTGCTGGTGGTGGAGAACCACCGCATCCCGGTGGCCAACGTCGAGCTGTACGTGCGCTCCGGCACCGCGGCCGACCCGATGGCCAAGCTGGGCGTGGCGTCGATGACCGCCGAGCTGCTGGACAACGGCACCACGAAGCGCACCGCGAAGCAGATCGCCGAGACCATCGAGGGCGTCGGCGGCTCGCTCAACACCGGGGCCGACCGTGACAACACGGTGATCTCCTCGGGCGTCCTGGCCGACCAGCTCCCGCTGGCCTTCGACCTGGTCAGCGACGTGGCGATGAACCCCACCTTCCCCGCCGACGAGCTGGAGACGACCCGCCGGCAGACGCTCTCGGGGCTCCAGGCGTCGCTCGGGCAGGCCGGGACCATCGCCCGCCGCCGGCTGGACATGGAGCTGTACGGGCCGACCAGCCCGTACGGCGTTGCGGCGACGCCCGCGACGGTGCAGTCGATCACCCGCGCCGACCTGGAAGCGTTCCACCACGCCCACTTCGGCCCGCGCAACGCGCTGCTGGTGGTTTCCGGCGACGTGACCCCGGCGCGCGCGGAGCAGCTCGCCCGGCAGTACTTCGGCTCGTGGACCGGGACGGCGGCCGCGGCCCCGGTCGTGGGCACGCCCGTGGCGCGCACCGGCAACCAGATCTACCTGGTGAACCGGCCGGGCTCGGTGCAGTCCAGCATCCGCATCGGCGAGCCGGGGATCCGTCCGGACAACCCGGACTACTACGCCATCCAGGTGCTGAACATGATCCTGGGGGCCGGGCCCAGCTCGCGCCTGGAAAAGATCATCCGCACCCAGCACGCCTGGACCTACTCGGCGCGCTCGCAGTTCACGCGCCCGCTGGGGACCGGCGTGTTCATCATGGACACCGAGGTGCGCACCCCGGTGACGGACAGCGCCCTGGCCGAGGCGCTGGCGCAGCTCCGCCGCATCCGCGAGGAGCCGGTGACGCGGGCCGAGCTGGACGCCGCCAAGAGCTTCCTGGCCGGGTCGTTCCCGCTCCGCTTCGAGACGGCGGGGCAGACGGCCAGTCAGCTCGCCACCGTGCGGCTCCTGGGGCTCCCGGTGGAGTCGCTCAAGGTGTTCACCGACCGCGTCTCGGCCGTGACCGTGGCCGACGTGCAGCGCGTGGCCCGGCAGTACCTGCACCCCGACCGGGTCGCCATCGTGGTGGTCGGCGACGCGTCCAAGATCATGACGCCGCTGCAGCGGATCGCCCCGGTCACCCTGTACGACGTGCAGGGGAACCGGATCGACCCCTCGGCGCTGCAGGCGCGCGCCGCCACCGACCGGTTCGACGCCTCGCGCCTCCAGCCGGCCACGCTGACCTACGGGATCTCCTTCCAGGGGAACAACGTGGGGACGGCCACGAGCACCCTGGCCCGTGAAGGCGCCAACTGGGTGAGCGCGGATAGGGTGCAAGCGGGCCCCACCACGCAGTCGGTCGAGGTGCGCTTCACCGGCGACCTGACCCCGGTATCGTTCAAGCAGTCGGTGAGCGCCGGCGCGATGAAGATGGACATCGACCTGCGCTACGAGAACGGCCGCGTCCGCGGGACGGCGCAGATGCCGGCGCAGATGGGCGGGAACAAGACCATCGACACCGTGGCGGTCGCCGGGACGCGCTTCTCGGGGATGGAAGCGTGGATCATCGCGGTGTCGGACCTGGACGTCGGCAAGACCATCTCCGTGCCGATCTTCGATGCACGGGCGGGGTCGGTGGTGCCGGGGACGTTCAAGGTCACGGGGATGGAGAAGGTGACGGTACCGGCGGGGACCTTCGACGCCTACAAGGTCGAGAGCCAGGCGGGCGAGCAGAGCTCGGTGCTGTACGTCCGCAAGGACGGGCCGCACATCGTGCTCCGCCAGCAGCCGAGCGCGCAGCCGGTGGTGATCGAGCTTCAATCGATCAAGTAGTTGGTGGGTTTGGGGCCGCTCCGGAGCCCGGCGGTACTGCTGCCGGTCTCCTGCGCGGGGTCGGTGAGCCTGCCGGTACTGCTGGCAGTCTCCCCGCCCGCGGAGGGAGCCACGCCCGAACCGCCGGGCGCGTCTCCCTCCGCAACATCATCTGGGAACGGCAGGGAACGGCGAACGGAGATCCACACGGGTGCTCGCCCCTCGCGTGAAGGTCGGCACCAAAACGACAGAAGGCCCGCGCGGATGCTTCCGCGCGGGCCTTCTGTTTCTTCACTTTATCTGCCGTCGTTTACTTCCGGCTCATTATCGCTGGTCGTACTGGCCGTGCCAGCGGTCGTGCTCGGCTCGGCACTCGGAGCGCACCTGGAGCTGCCATCTCACGTCGTACGGGCGCTGGGCCGCGCGCTCGCGGCAGACCCGGTCGTGGTCCTGGTGGTACGCCTGGTGGGACGAGTCGTAGGAGCCGTAGCCGCCGTACTGGCCGCTGCGGCTCTGGCTGTAACGGCCCTGCTCGTAGCGGCTGTCGTAGCGCCGGTTGTTCTGCGCCGAGTAGCCGCAGTTCTCCACCGTGTTGTGCGGGTTCCCCTTCCCCTGGCACCACCCCGGGGGAACCCTGCGGTTGCGGCGCTCCAGGCGGAGGTCGTCGTCCCACTGGTCGTCGCGGTCGCGGCGGTGATCGTCGCTGCGGCGGACGGCCTCGGTCCTGTGCTTCTCCCTGCCGTGTCCCTTGCCCTTTCCCTGCGCGTGCGCCGGATCGACCGACAGCACGGCGGCCAGGGCCATCACGAGAGAGAGCTGCAAGGTTCTTATCTGCTTCATCAGTGTCCTCCTGACTGTGTGCCGATGTACGAACGGGTTTCCTATGGCAATATGGATGCCAAATACCTGTTGTGTAATACTATAGATGGAATCAAACGTTTCTTCTGGTGGGTCGCTCCTCGTTCCGTGGGATCGTCCTGCGAGGGGGACACGGAGGGGGACACTCCTCCATCGGGGCAAGCGAAGGGGCCCGCCAGAAGATCCGGCGGGCCCCTGGTCGTGCAGTGCGGTGGTGGCTAGTACCAGCGGGAGGTGTTGCCCGTCCGGCCGTCGTGCCGGATCCCCATCCTGTCGTGCCAGCGGTTGTGCTCGGCGTTGCACTCGGAGCGGACGCGGAGCTGCCAGCTCGGGTCGTACGGACGCTGCGAGGCGCGCTGGCGGCAGACCAGGTCGTGGCTGCGGTGGAAGGCCCGGTGCGCCTCGTTGTACGAGCCGTAGTTGCCGTACCGCCCGTACGATCCGTTGCCGTAGCTGCCGTACCCGCCGTAGGAGCCGTTGTACCGGCCGGAGCGCGAGTCGTACCGGCCCTCACGGTCGCGGTACGCCCAGTCGTCGGAGCGGCGGTTACGGTACGCGCGATCGGCCTGCCGCTGGCGCTCCGCCTGCGCCCGGCGATACTCCCGCTCGCGACGCTCCTCCTCCTT
>JAFAYN010000404.1 GCA_019240375.1 Gemmatimonadota bacterium | reverse complement strand
GGGCTCGGGCTGGCGATCGCCAGGAGCCTGGTGGCGGCACACCGGAGCCGACTGAATGTCGAGAGCACCGGGGGACACGGCACCACCTTCTGGTTCTCGCTCCCCGCCGCCCACGCCGAGGCCGCAGCCCCCGGGTGATCCGGGCAGGATCGCCCGGGGACGGCTCCGACCTCCCCGATCAGGGGGCGGCGGGTGGCTCCGGTTTCAGGCGGCGCGCACCCAGCTCGCGCAGGAACTCGTCGGGGGGTACGTAGAAGGGGTTCTCGTGGAGCACCTCGCCCAGGATCACCATCGGGTGCGTCCGCAGGATGTCCAGGGCGACGCCCGCGCCGAGCATCCGGCAGTCGTAGGTGCAGATGACCGGGTCCTGGTAACGGGGCAGCACGTAGTTCAGGCGCGCCTCGTACTCCACCCAGTCGCGGCCGCCCGGCCAATCGCCCACCCCGCATTCGCAGTGCGCAACCAGGCGGGTGAGCGGGAAGCCCCGCGCGACCCCCGCCCGGAGCGCCTCCTGGATCAGCTCCAGCATGGCGTCCTTGTCGAAGTGCCCCCCGCGCAGATACGTGTTCTGCGGGATCTCCACCTCGAGCTGCCCGGTGCGCTGGGCCGCTTCCACGTCGATCCCGGCCTCGCGGAGGTGCTGCAGATGCTTCTCGCGCAGCGAGGGATCGATGACGTGGTAGGCACGCTCGCCCTGCAGGAGCCCGTCCCGGATGAATGGCAGCAGCGTGCGATACTCCTCGTCCGGGGTGTTGAAGAAGGCACAGACGTGGCGGTATGCGCCGAGGCTCGTGCCGGCGAAGCTGATGGGTGGCGCCGGTGTGCTCATATACTGGGGCGGGTGGAGGTGAGAGGAGGAGCAAGCCGAGCGCGACGCCCTCCGGCGATGCTCAGGTCGATGCGGCGCTGCGTCTCACACGCCGGCGAAGATGGTCGGATCGACGCCGGACGCGGCCGACATGGTCGGGAATCTGTGGGTGGGAGAGGGAGGGCGGCAGCGGCAAAGTGGGAAGCGCGCAGTGACACTTGTCCGACAGCGGGCGTACCTGGGCGAGGCTACCTTCCTTCCACCAACGCGGGGCACGCACCACCGATCAGGAAGGCGAGAGATGGCAGAGACGACCAGGATCCCGCAGGAGCGGCTCGCACAGTATTTCGACGACTTCACCAAGCGCGTCCTCCGCGATCCCTCGCCGGAGGCAGCCGACGTCGAGCTGGTGTCGACCGAGTGGGGCGACCAGACGGTGGCGAGCGGCGCCCGTCTGCTCGGCATCACCTACGACCGGCACAGGAGCTCACTCGAGTTCGCGTTCGACACCGGCGACCACCGCGTCGACCACCCGAAGGAGGTGTGGGTGCTCGAGGAGGACGACGGGTTCGTCAGCAGCGTCGAGGTGGTGCGGGCGGACGGAGACCGCGAGGTGGTCAGGATCCAGCACGTCGGTCTCAGGCGGCTCGAATGAGCGCTGGAGAGGGGACGTGATCGGAATGGCCACGACATACGAGGCGCTCACGGAAGACCAGCGGCTGCACGCGTTCGCCCGGGACCTCATCGCCCTCTCGGCGATGGCGAGCTGGTGGTCCGGCCACTCGCTGCCGGAGATCGCCGAGAGCGTGCGCGATCTGCTGGCCGGCATCCTCGATGCCGAGCGGGTCGACGTCCGGCTTCAGGATCCCGAGTCCGGTGAGCCGCTCGTCGTCCAGCTGAGCCCGTCCCGGAGCGAGGAGGGCGCGGCTCGGCATCGCCCGCAGCAGCCCGGTGACGACCCTGCCGGGCTACGCCTCGCCAGCTTTCCCATCGGGCTGGAGGGCGAGCTGGGCTGCCTCAGCATAGGAGCCTGTCGGCCCGGCTTCCCCCACGAGCTGGACTCGCTCCTGCTCCGGCTCGCCGCCAACCAGATCGCCGTCGCGCTCCAGCACGCAGCGAAGAGCATCCGCGCCGAGCAGCAGGCGGCCGTGGTGCGCCTCGGACTGCGTGCGCTCACCGGCATCCCGCTCGACCAGCTCCTGCAGGAGACGGCCGAAGTGGTGCGTGAAACCCTGCGTGTCGACCTCTCCGCCGTGCTGGAGCTCACCGAGGACGGGACCTCCCTCCTGGTGAAGGCCGGCGCCGGCTGGCGGCCGGGCATCGTGGGGCGCGCCCGGATCGGCGTGGGGATCGACACGCAGGCCGGGTACGCGCTCCAGCAGCGCGCACCGGTGGTCGTCAGCGACCTGCGCGGGGAGTCTCGCTTCAACCGGCCGCCCGTCCTCCTGGAGCACGAGGTGGTCAGTGGGATCAGCGTCATCATCCACGACCAGACGGGGTCGTTCGGCGTCCTGAGCGCGCATACCCGCCAGCCCCGCGTCTTCTCGCGCGACCATGTGCACTTCCTTCAGCTGATCGCCAACCTGCTGGGGGCGGCGCGGCAGCGCGAGCGAGCGGAGGCGGAGCGCGAGGAGCTGCTGGCGCGCACCCTCGAGGCGCAGGCGGAGGCCGAGCGGGCCAGCCGCAGCAAGTCGGACTTCCTGGCGATGATGAGCCACGAGCTGCGCACCCCGCTCAATGCCATCGCGGGCTACGCCGAGCTGCTGGAGCTCGGCGTGCACGGCCCGGTCACCGTGGCGCAGAGCGAGACCCTCGCACGCATCCGGCGGAGCCAGCGCTACCTGCTCGGCCTCATCAACAACGTGCTCACCTTCATGAAGCTGGGGAGCGGCCGGGTCCAGTTCGACATCTCCAGCGTCCCCGTGGACGGGATCCTGGACACGGTGGAGGAGATGATCCGGCCCCAGATGGCCGCGAAGCGGCTCCGCTTCGAGCTGCACGGCGCCGGGCGCGGGGTCCGGGTCGAGGCGGATCCGGAGCGGCTGCAGCAGGTCGTCCTGAACCTGCTCTCCAACGCGAGCAAGTTCACCGATCCCGGCGGGAGCGTGCGGCTGGAGTGCCGGGTGGCGGAGGAGACGGTGAGCATCCGGGTGCAGGACACCGGGTGCGGCATCCCCGCCGCGAAGCTCGAAGCCGTCTTCGACCCCTACGTCCAGGTGGAGGACACCGCCTCACGCAACGCGGAGGGGACGGGTCTCGGCCTGGCCATCAGCCGCGACTTCGCGCGGGGGATGGGGGGAGAGATCCGGGCGGAGAGCGAGCCGGGCAACGGCTCGGTCTTCACGGTGGAGCTGCGACGCAGCCGCTGATCGTGCACAGGTCACCCGCGAGGAGGTCGACATGCCGGAACGCGAAACACGCTCACATGCCTCTCAGCTCCTGGGGCCCGGAACCCGGGCGCCGGAGTTCGAGCTGCACTCCACGCCCGACCAGACCGTCTCGCTGAGCGAGCTGCGGGGACGGTCGGTGATCCTCGCCTTCTACCCCGCGGACTGGAGCCCCGTGTGTGGGGACCAGATGGCGCTCTACAACCAGGTGCTCCCCCTCTTCCGGGAGCACGACGCCGAGCTGCTGGGGATCTCGGTGGACGGCGCCTGGTGCCACCAGGCCTATGCCAAGGCGAACCAGCTCCATTTCCCGCTGATTGCCGACTTCCATCCAAAGGGCGAGATTGCCAGATCGTACGGCGTCTACCGCGAGAGCGAGGGCGTCGCCGATCGCGCTTTGTTCATCCTCGACAAGACCGGGCACATC
>JAFAYN010000397.1 GCA_019240375.1 Gemmatimonadota bacterium | reverse complement strand
GACGCCAGCAGCGACACCCCGGCGTCGCCGGTGATCCGCCGCGTGGTGTCGGAGCGGCTTTCCACGTTGAGCACCGACGAGACGCGCCCGCCGTACTCGGCGCCGAAGCCGCCGGCCAGCAGCTCGGCCCGGGCGACCACGTCGGAGTTGAAGACGCTGAACAGCCCGCCCAGGTGGAAGGGGTTGAAGATGGGGAAGCCGTCCAGGAGGATCAGGTTCTGGTCGGCCGAGCCGCCGCGGACGTTGTAGGCGCTGCTGAAGTCGGAGGTGGTGACCACGCCGGGGAGGACCTCGACGGCGCGGAGGACGTCGGCCTCGCCCAGCGCGGGGAGCACCTTCAGCTCCTTGCCGGTGATGACGCGGGTGGTGACCCCGGCCTCCGTCTCGAAGCGCACCCGCTCCCGCTGCGTGTCGCGCGTGCTGCGCACCACCAGCTCCTCCACCTGCACCGCCCCGGCGATCAGCCGCAATTCCACCCGCAGCGCCTCGCCGCGGGCCAGGCGCACCTCCCGCTCGGCGACCCCGTAGCCGATCCGCTCCGCGCGCACCCGGAAGCGCCCCGCCGGGAGCCCCGCCAGCCGGAACTCTCCCCCCGCGTCGCTGGCCCCCGAGCGCAGCGCCGTGCCGTCGGAGCGGAGCACCCGCACCGCCGCGCCCGGCACCGGGGCGCCGGTGGTGTCCGTCACCCGCCCCGACACGCTGGCGCCCTCCCCCGCCGCGCCCCCCTGCGCCCGGGCGAGCGCCGGGAGGGCCAGGAGGAGGCAGAGGAAGAGCGCCGCGCCCGGGCGGCGGAAGGGGATCGGTCCTCGTCTCATGCGGATGCGGCCTGCGCTGTGCGTGCCCGGCGTGCGGCGGGAGGAGGCCGCCGGAACCGGTATACTCGGACGAGGGCGAATTGTTCGGCATTCGGCGGCCCCGCGCCCGCTCTTGACGGCGCCGGGGGCGGCGGAGAGCTTTGGGGCGCTCGGCCGGCCCGCGGCGGAGCGCCCCACGCGACCCGGAGCCGGAATGAGGGCCGACACCTTCGCCAAGCTGGTCACCCTGGAAACGCTGGTCGACGCGGAGATCGGGCACTTCCTGGAGCAGCGCGCCCCGGGAATGGACCGCTTCCGGGAGGGGATCGTCACGCGCGTCAGCGACCTGGTGGACCAGATCGACGCGCTGGACGCGGTGGCCGCCGCGCGGGTGTACGACGCCATCGTCGACTTCCTGGCCGAGCTGCCGGAGGACGACGCGGGGATCGTGGAGGCCACCCTCCGCTTCAAGCGCGCCGTCGACCGGGTGGTGGCGCGCGGGATGGAGGCGCGCGACCTGGCGCAGGCCTCCACCTGGGCCACCGTGCTGGACGAGCTGCTGGAGGAGCTGGCCGACGAGTACCACGCGGCGGTGCGTCCCGGCGGCGAGGTGCGTCCCCGCGAGTACCTGCGCGCGCAGTTCCTGCTGGAGCGGGCGCGCGAGGCGGCGGAGCGGATCCTCTGGGCCGCGGACGCCGGCGCCGAACAGGAGGCGGAGCTGCGCGACGAGATGGACCGCCTCCTTTTCGCGGTGCGGAGCCGCCGCCTCAAGCCGACCGAGGTGGACTTCCTGATCCGCGCGCCGCAGCGCCTGGCCCGCCGCTGGCGCCCGTCCACCCTTTCCCGCATCGGGGGCTTCGTGATCGGCCAGCTGCTGCGCCGCCGGTCCGCCCCCAGACAGGAGCCACGCAACCCATGACGATCCCCACCCCGGAGCGCCGGCTGATCAGCATCCGCCGCCTGGTTCCCGCCGACGAGCGCGCGTCGTACGACGCGGCCTGGGATGCGCTCCGCACCGCGGCCACCTCGCGCGGAGGACACGCCTGGCGCTTCCTTTCGGCCGACGAGGAGGACGTCTTCCTCGAGTTCCTGGAGTTCGGGATGGAGTCGGACCTGCGCGCCGACCCGGACGTCCTGTCGGCCATCCAGGAGCTGCACCGCTCGTTCGGCGGGGTATACCCGATCCCCAAGACCATCGAGGAGTGGGTGGAGATCCCCGCCAGCCAGGTGCAGCTCCCATGAGCGAGCGCGACCGGCTGCTCGGCCTCCTCCTGGAGCGCTCCTTCCGCCTGGGCGACTTCGTGTTGGCCTCGGGGGCGCGGAGCCGCTACTACATCGACTGCCGCACCACCACCACCCACGCCGAGGGGCAGTTCCTGGTGGGGCGGCTCGGCTTCGCGCTGCTGGAGGAGGCCGGCCCGACGCCCGACGCGGTGGGGGGGCTGACCATGGGCGCCGACCCGGTGGCGTACGCCGTCGCGCACGCCTCGTGGATCGCGGGGCGGCCGGTGCACGCCTTTTCGGTGCGCAAGGAGCCCAAGGCGCACGGGACGGGGAAGCGGATCGAGGGGTGCTTCACGGAGGGGAGCCGCGTGGTGGTGGTGGAGGACGTGATCACCAGCGGCGGAAGCGCCCTGAAGGCGTGCGAGGCGGTGCGGGCGGAGGGCGGGGAGGTGCTGGCGGTGCTCGCCCTGGTGGACCGTGAGTCGGGGGGGACGGAGGCGATCGAGGCGGCCGGGTACCCGGTGCGCTCGCTCTTCCGCGTGTCGGAGCTGCTGGCGAGGGCGGAAGGGTAGCACTTCCCTTCCCGGCTTTCCCTGGAGAGGGCGCTTCCTACAGGAGCGCCCTCTTCTTCTTCCCCGTCGTGCCCCGCGGGAATGGGGTATGCGGACCGGAATAGGTCCAGGGCGTGTCTGTTCAGGTATTGACACGAGTGCTGCGGAGCGGCGGGCGTTCGGTGCGGTATCGTCGCCTCCCTCCGAGGTCCGTCAGGAGGTGTGATGGAACCCACGCAGGCACCTGTCCACGACGAGCGATGGCTCCGCGCCTGCATCCGCGACCTCACCGCCCAGTCGAACCTCCCGACCACCTGGATCGGCCGGACGCCCGAAGCGCTCACGGAGAGCCTGCGCGACATGCTGCGTGACATGCTGCACACCGAGG
Source organism: Gemmatimonadota bacterium (assembly GCA_019240375.1). Classification (GTDB taxonomy): domain Bacteria; phylum Gemmatimonadota; class Gemmatimonadetes; order Longimicrobiales; family Longimicrobiaceae; genus JAFAYN01. Next base: position 1,805 of record JAFAYN010000397.1, on the reverse strand, counting down.
TGGTGTACGTGCAGCTGCGCGAGCCGGAGGGCGATCGCCGCCACGTCGCGACCGCCGGCGCCACCCCGGCCGAGACCGAGGGGGCGCTGGCCGGTACGCAGCCGCCCGGAGGGGCGCCCAAGCTGCTGCGTCGAAATGGCGTACCGCTCGCGTACCTCATCAGCTGCCCGATCGGGGTGCGCGGCGATCTGGGCGTCATGGCGGTGGGTAGGCCGACGATCGAGCTTCCGAACGAGCTCGAGACGATGCTCCTTCAGGTGGTGGCCCACCACGCGGCAATGGCTCTACAGCAGGCGATTCTCCTCCTCCGTCGGCAGGGCGAGGCGGAGCTGGAGAGCGTTCGCGCGGCCCAGCAGGCGGCCGCTGCCCGCCTGGGCATCCGGGCGTTCGCCCTGCCCATGGATCGGCTGCTCCACGAGGCGACCGCGGTCGTCCACGACGCTCTGCGGGCGGACTGCAGCGATCTCCTGGTGCTGGCGAGATCCGGGAGATCGCTGCTCCTGGAGGCGGGAGTCGGCTGGGCCCGGCGGCTGGTGGGGCGCACGCGCGTCAGTGCCCGCCTCGCCTCCCAGGCCGCATTCACGCTACGCTCGGCCGAACCGCTGGTGGTCACCGACCTGGGCAGTGAGGCCCGCTTCGCCGTGGAGCCTCTCTACCGCAGGCGCGGGGTGGTCAGCAGCATCAGCGCGGTGGTGCACGACCACCGCCAACCGTTCGGCATCCTGAGCGTGCATTCGCTCAGCCTGCGCAGCTTCACGACGGACGACGTGCACTTCGTCCAGTCGGTGGCCAGCCTGGTGGCGGCCGCCGTGCAGCGGCTGCGGGCAGAGTCCGAACGCGACGAGATGCTCGTGCGGCTGCAGCGCTCCCTCGCGACGCGCGAGCGCCTCATCAGCGTCGTCGCCCACGATCTCGGGAACCCGCTCAGCGCCATACTGATGGCGTCGGCCGTGCTCCTTCAGGAGGATACGCCGGCTCACGGCGGCACGGAGCGGGCGGCCGCGCTGATCGATCGCTCGGCGAGGTGGATGCAGCGGATCGCCAGTGACCTTCTGGACCACGAGAGCCTCGAGGCCGGGCGGCTCACTCTCTACCCGGAGCGGGTGGCCCCGTCCGCAATCCTGGATGAGCTCCAGGACCTCTTCACGGCGGCGGCGAGCGAGCGAAGCGTGCAGTTCGTCGTGGAGAGCGAGCCCGACCTCCCGCCGATCCGGGCCGACACCGTCCGGCTGGTTCAGGTGCTCTCGAACCTGGTGGGCAATGCCCTCAAGTTCACACCTGCCGGCGGGCGGATCGTGCTCTCGGCGCGGGCGAGCGTCGATACGGCCCGCGCGCGCGGAGACCGGCTGGCGGTGCGCTTCACGGTGAGCGACACCGGGCCCGGGATCCCGCGTGAGGACCTCGCCCACATCTTCGACTGGTTCTGGCACGGCAGACTGACCCGCCGAGGCGGAACGGGGCTCGGGCTGGCGATCGCCAGGAGCCTGGTGGCGGCACACCGGAGCCGACTGAATGTCGAGAGCACCGGGGGACACGGGACCACCTTCTGGTTCTCGCTCCCCGCCACCCACGCCGAGGCCACAGCCCCCGGATGATCCGGGCAGGATCGCCCGGGGACGGCTCCGACTCCCCGATCAGGGGGCGGCGGGTGGCTCCGGTTTCGGGCGGCGCGCACCCAGCTCGCGCAGGAACTCGTCGGGGGGTACGTAGAACGGGTTCTCGTGGAGCACCTCACCCAGGATCACCATCGGGTGCGTCCGCAGGATGTCCAGGGCGACGCCCGCGCCGAGCATCCGGCAGTCGTA
>JAFAYN010000385.1 GCA_019240375.1 Gemmatimonadota bacterium | reverse complement strand
CGCCCTCTTCCCGGCCTCGGCCATGGGGAAGGACCTGGCGCCCCGGGTGGCGGCCCGCCTGGGCGTGGAGTACGCCAGCGAGTGTACCGCGGTGGACATGGACGGTGACGCGCTGGTGGTGACCCGCCCCGAGTTCGCCGGCAAGGTGTTCGCAAAGGTCAAGCTCTCCAGCAAGCCGGGCGTGGCCTCGCTCCGCCCCAACGTCTTCCTCCCGGTGGAGAACGCGAAGGCCGGCGAGGTGCAGGCGCTGGACGTGTCGGTGAACCAGGCCGACTTCGGCGCCATCGTCCGGGAGATCCGGACCGGCGCGGCCGAGAAGCTGGACGTGGGGGAGGCGCCGGTGGTGATCTCCGGCGGCCGCGGTCTGCAGAACCCCGAGAACTTCAAGCTGCTCGAAGACCTCGCCGAGGCGTTCCACGGCAAGGCTGCGGTCGGCGCCTCGCGCGCGGTGGTGGACGCCGGGTGGCGTCCGCACGCCGAGCAGGTGGGGCAGACCGGGAAGACGGTCGCGCCGACGCTTTACTTCGCCATCGGGATTTCCGGGGCGATCCAGCACCTGGCCGGGATGCGCACCGCCCGCTACATCGTGGCGATCAACAAGGACCCCGAGGCGCCGATCTTCAAGGTCGCCGACTACGGGATCGTGGGCGACCTGTTCGAGATCGTGCCGCGGCTCACAGAGGAGATCCGCAAGCTCGGCTGATTGGTGTTTTCTGACAGGGCGTGGAGGTGAGCGGAGGCTCCGGGGCGTGTGTGCTCCGGGGCCTCCTGCTTGGGGGCCCCACCCTCGCGACAACGCCGCACCTGCTTTATCTTCCCCGTTCACGAACAAATCTGCGGTGAACGTCCCGGAGGACCGCTGTTGAGCGAAGAACGACCGGAGCGCGCCCCTTGGGTGCGCGCCCGCGCCCCGGAGCTCGCGCTGGGCGCGCTCGTCCTGGCGATCCTTTCGCTGGGGCTGAACGTGTACCTGCTCTGGCGGCTGCGCGGGGCGCAGGACGTGGCGCTTCAGGCGGCGGTGCGAGTCGCGGACCGGCTGGCGGCGCAGGACGCCACGCTCCGCTACCGGATCCGCCTCCCGGCGGGGACCCCGCTGCGGCTGGACATTCCTATCGACGAGCGGCTCACGGTCAACCTGAACACCACGCTCCCCATCAACACCGACGTGCGGGTCCCGCTGCGCGGGCCCTTCGGCACCTACAACGTCACGGTCCCGATCCACACCGTGCTCCCCATCCACACGGTCATGCCGCTCCACGTGACGGACACCTTCCGGCTGCGCACGCAGACGAAGGACGAGCTGGTGGTCCCGCTGGAGGTTCGCGTGCGCGACCTCCCGCTGGACGCGCTCCGGGAGTCCCTCCGAAAGTGAGGCCGATGCGACTTCTCCCACTGCTCCTCCTCCCGGCGCTCCTCGTCGGGTGCGGGCGCGACCGGCGCGGCGGCGGTGTGGACGCTTCCCGTGGCGATGCCGGCTCGCCCGTCGCGGCCGCGCCGCTCCACTGGCGGATGGCGCCGCCCCACGGGGCCCGGCTCCGCGAGGGCGACACCCTCCAGGTGGAAACCGGGCTGCACACGGTGCTCTGGCCCGCCGGGCAGCAGCCGGTTCAGCCGCCGTACACCGTCCGCGCCACCCTGCAGAAGCACGCCGGCCGTCTGCACGAGGGGTGCGGGCTGATCTTCGGGGGGAGCTCGCTCGACGGACCCGAGGCCGGGCAGAGCTACAGCTACTTCCTGGTCCGCGGCGACGGGAGTTTCCTGATCAAGCGCCGCGTGGGCGCCGAGACGCCGGTGGTCCGCGGCTGGACCGCGCACCCGTCCATCCGGCGCGACCGCGAGGACGGTGGGCGCCCCAACGACCTGGTGGTGCACGTGGGGACGCAGGAGGTGGTGTTCGGGATCAACGGCGTCGAGGTGGCGCGTGTCCCCGCCTCCGAGCTGGACGTGAGCGGGATCCCCGGCGTGCGGGTCGCGCACGAGGTGCAGCTTTCCGTGGCCGGCTTCACGGTCACGCGGCGCGATTCCCCCGGTGGAGGGAGCCGGTGAGCCCGGGGAGCGTACGGTTCCCCCCGGAGATCACGCGCCCCGGCCGGCTGCTGGTGGTGGACGACGACCCCTCCATTCGCTCCGTGCTGGTGCGCGTCCTGGTCCCCGCCGGCTACGAGGTGCGCGAGGCGGGGAGCGGCGAGGAGGCGCTGGAGCGCTTCGAGCGCGACGGCGCCGACCTGGTCCTGTCCGACCTGCAGATGCCGGGGATCAGCGGGATGGACCTCCTCCAGCGGGTCAAGGCGCGCGACGACACGACCGGGTTCATCATCCTCACCGGCGCGGGGACGCTGGAGAACGCCATCCGCGCGCTGCGCCTCCAGGCCGACGACTACCTGCTCAAGCCGTTCAACCTTGAAGAGGTGTCGCTCGCCGTGGAGCGGGCGGACCGGCACCGCCGCCTCCTGCGCGAGAACCGCTTCTACCAGCGGCACCTGGAAGAGCGGGTGGCCGAGCAGGCGCGGCAGCTGGAAAGCCTGTTCGTCGACGCGCTCCAGTCGCTCGCCAGCGCGGTGGAGGCGCGGGACGACTACACCGCCGACCATGTGGAGCGGGTGGCCCGGTACGCGGTCGCCACGGGGCGGGAAGTGGGGCTGGAAGGGGAGGCGATCCGCGACCTGTGGGTGGGGGCGCTGCTGCACGACATCGGCAAGCTGGCCGTGCCGGACCACGTGCTCAAGAAGCCCGGGCCTCTGACGGACGAGGAGTACGCGGTGATGAAGCAGCACCCGGAGATCGGGGCCGGCATCCTGGAGCGTAGCACTTTCTTACGCCCTGCTGTCCCGGCGGCGCTGCACCACCAGGAGCGGTGGGACGGCACCGGGTACCCGGGCGGTCTGCGCGGGGAGGAGATCTCGCTCCAGGGGCGGATCATCGCCGTGGTGGACACGTTCGATGCCATCGTCAGCACGCGCCCTTATCGTGGGATGCGGTCTCGCGAGGAGGCGGTGGCGGAGATCGAGCGCTGCTCGGGGTCGCAGTTCGATCCGGCGGTCGTCGCGGCGTTCAGGCGGGCGCTGGCGAAGGGGTTTCCGGACGATCCTGCCGCGCCGACGCTTCGGGGGCGGGGGATTTCGCTCGTCGAATAAGTGGTTGTGTGGGTGGGGCCGCTCCAGAGCCCGCAAACTACGCGGTCTCTTCCGCGGGGCCGGGGAGACCTACGAAACAGCCGTAGGTCTCCCCGTCCGCTACGGGAGCCCACGATACAGCCGTGGTCTCCCTCGCAACAGAATGTGGGAACGGCAGGGAACTGCGGTTCGCGGTTCGGGGCGGCAGCCGCGCAGGGGGAGGGGGTGCTCGTATTGCGGGTGGCGGTGGTAGTGGAAGGGGATGAACTCTTTCCGGAGAGCATCCCCTCCCCCGGAGCACGACGCACGAAAGCCCGGGTGACGAAAACCCCTCTACATCCTCTTCCCTCTATGCGCGACCTGGACGACGTCTTCGCCCGGCTCCAGACCTCCGCCTTCCGGCGGCGCTTCCGGCTCCGCGGGCGCGAGCTGGAGTACCTGCAGAGCCGGGCGCTGGACACCGTGCTCCAGCACGCCGCGGACTTCGTCGCGAAGCGGCTCGCGCCCGCCGACATCCCCAACGACGGCAAGCAGACGCCGATGCGCTCGCACCCGGCGTTCATCGCACAGCACGCCACCGCCACCTGCTGCCGTGGATGCCTGGAAAAGTGGCATCGCATCCCTCGTGGCCGGGCGCTGAACGAGGACGAGACGCGCCACGTCCTCGCCGCGCTGGAGCGCTGGCTGCGCGCTCAGCTCCCCGAAAGCTGATCCAGACCGAACGCCTCCGCGATCAGCTCGTACGACCGCATCCTCGCCGCGTGGTCGTACATGATCGACACGACCATCACCTCCTCCGCGCCGTATTCCTTCGCCACCGCCTCGATCTCGCGCTTCACCGTCTCGGGCGAGCCCAGGATGTTGCGGCGGGCGCGGGGCATCGGGTCCAGCGCGCCTCTCTCCCGCTTCTCTTCGGCCAGGAAGGCGAGCGCCTTCTCCACCGGCGGGACGGGGATCAGGCGCCCCCGGAACATCAGGGTGAACATCATCCTCGCGCTGGAGGCCAGCCGGATCGCCTCCTCGTCGGTGTCGGCGCAGATGGCCCACACGGCCACGCCGGTCTTCGGTGCCTTCAGGGCTTCGGAGGGGGTGAACTCCTCCTGGTACCTCCTCGCGATGGTGGCGCCGGTCGGGCTGATGAAGTCCGCGAACATGTAGGGAAGCCCCAGCTCCGCCGCCCAGGTCCCGCTCTGCGGCGAGGAGCCCAGCAGCCAGGGCTCGGGCGCGCCGGGGCGGCCGGGGAGCGACGCCAGCCGGGCGAAGGGGTGTCCCGGCGGCATCCGGTCGCCCAGGTACGCCAGCAGCTCGGACAATTGCTCGGGGAAGTCGTCCGGGGCGGACTGCCGCCGGTCGCGCTGCAGCGCGAAGGTGGTGGTCGGGTCGGTGCCGGAGGCGCGGCCGAGCCCCAGGTCGATCCGGTCGGGGAAGAGCCCGGCCAGGATGCTGAACGACTCCGCCACCTTGAGCGGGCTGTAGTGGGGGAGCATCACCCCGCCGCTCCCCACCCGCAGGCGCGAGGTCGCGGCGGCGATGGGGCCGATCAGCACCTCCGGGCTCGCGCTCGCCAGGCCGGGAGTGCCGTGGTGCTCCGCCACCCAGAAGCGGTGATAGCCCCGCGCTTCGGCCAGGCGCGCCAGCTCCAGCGTGTTGCGCAGCGCGTCGGCCCCGGTGGAGCCCTCCGCGATCGGCGACTGGTCCAGTATGCTCAGCCGGAGCGGCGTGTCCGCCCGGTTCTCCGTGTTCTGCATCTTGATGTATCTCTCTACCTGGTGTCTCGCGTCGGATCCGTCCGGTCCGGTACCGCCGGTCGCTCGCCCGGTTCCCGACTCCCTGGCACATGGCCCCAAACGATCCTTCCCTACCCGTAACATCCTCCCCGCCTTCGCTTGACCATCCCCCCCGCTAGGCCTAGAATTCCCCGAGAGAAACGGAGCTGAAAAACGCGGGGCCACGGGCCCCGTTCTCGTACCTACGGAGTGAGGGGATGGCCGAGCCGCTGCCGCCGCAGTACAGCCCGCAGGAAACCGAGGGCCCGCTCTACCGCTGGTGGGAGGAGCAGGGGCTCTTCCACGCCGACGCCGGCTCGGACCGGGCGCCGTACGTCATCGTCATCCCCCCGCCCAACGTGACCGCCATCCTGCACGTGGGGCACGGGCTGAACAACACCATCCAGGACGTGTTCGTCCGCTGGCGCCGGATGCAGGGGAGGGAAGCGCTCTGGCTCCCGGGGACCGACCACGCCGGGATCGCCACCCAGAACGTGGTGGAGCGGCTTCTCGCGAAGGAGGGGAAGACGCGCTACGACCTGGGGCGCGAGGCGTTCGTGGAGCGCGTCTGGCAGTTCGTGAACGAGACCGGCGGCGTCATCCTGGAGCAGCTCCGCTCCATCGGCTCCTCGTGCGACTGGGAGCGCACCCGCTTCACCCTCGACCCGAGCCTTTCGCGCGCGGTGCGCGAGGTGTTCGTGCGGCTGTACGACAAGGGGCTGATCTACCGCGGGCACCGCATCATCAACTGGTGCCCCCGCTGCCTCACCGCGCTCTCCGACGAGGAGGCCGAGCCGACCGACACGCAGGGGAAGATGTACCACCTGCGCTACCCGCTCGCGGCCGGGACCGACGCGCCCGGGCTCCCGACCCTCCCGGACGGCCGCCCGTACCTGGTGATCGCCACC
>JAFAYN010000259.1 GCA_019240375.1 Gemmatimonadota bacterium | reverse complement strand
CCCGCCAGGTCGGAGTACAGGTGCTCGGACGTCTTCAGGTCGAAGAGCGCGGACACCGCCGCCACCGCCCCGGCGAGCGCGGCGAAGAGCGCGCCGCCGTACGCCACCACCGCCACGACGCGCGCCAGCAGCCGGGAGTCGAAGCGCCAGAGGGCCCCGCGCCGGAGCCCCCGGTCCGCCACCCCCACCGCCGGGACGAGCGAGAGCGCCATGACCGCCGCGCCGAGCAGCGCGGCGAAGCGCCACCCCTCGGACTCACGGTTCGGATCGAAGACCCACCACCCGTACGCCGCGGCGGACAGGAGCACCGCGGCGGAAGCGCCCCAGCGCGCGCCGGCGCCCAGCACCCACCGGGCGCGCAGGACGCTCAGCCCGAACAGGAGCGGCAGGGCGAGCGCGGCGGGAGCGGCGACCCGCACCCAGGCATCCTCCTCGTGCCTGCGCGTGGCGACGGCGAAGACGACCGCCACCACCACGCCCAGCAGCACCTCCAGCGGCGCCTGCCGGAAGGCGCCCGCCGCGTCGTGGGCGTAGCCGCGCAGCGCGCCGGGGAGCGGCCGGGCGCTCACGGGCGGGCCCTTTCCCGCTCGATCCAGGCGCGGACGTTGGCGTCCAGCACCGTCAGCGGGATCGACCCGCTCCCCAGCACCACGTCGTGGAAACGGCGCACGTCGAACTTCGGCCCCAGCTCGTGCTCGGCCAGGGTGCGCAGCTCCCGGATCTTCATCTGCCCGGTCTTGTAGGCCAGCGCCTGCCCCGGCCAGGCGATGTAGCGGTCCACCTCGTTGGTGATGTTGGTCAGGGTGAGGGCGCTGTTGGCGGCCATGTAGTCGATGGCCTGCTGCCGCGTCCACCCCTGCGAGTGGATCCCGGTGTCCACCACCAGCCGGCAGGCGCGCCACATGTCGTACGAGAGCCGCCCGAATTCGCTGTACGGGTCGGTGTAGAAGCCGACCTCCTTCCCCAGCGACTCCGCGTACAGCGCCCACCCCTCCACGAACGCCGTCACCCCGCCGAAGCGCCGGAACTGCGGGATGTCCGTCAGCTCCTGCTGGATGGCGAGCTGCATGTGGTGCCCGGGGACCGCCTCGTGGCTCGCCAGCGCCTGGATCTCGTAGAAGGGGCGGCTCTTCAGGTCGTAGACGTTGACCCAGTACGTCCCGGAGCGGGTCCCGTCGCCGGAGGGCTGGCCGTAGTACGCCGTGGTGGTGCGCGGGGCGATGTAGTCGGGGATGGTGCGGATCCCGTAGGTCATGCGCGGGAGCCGGCCGAACAGCTTGGGCAGCTCGCCGTCCATCCGCTTCAGGAAGACGGCGTTCCGCTCCAGCAGCTCTTCGGGCGTCTTCGCGTAGAAGCGCGGGTCGGTGCGCAGCATCTCCACGAACTGGGCGAAGGTCCCCCGGAAGCCGGTGGAGCGCATCACCGAGTCCATCTCCGCGTGGATCCGCGCCACCTCGGCCAGCCCGGTGGCGTGCACCTGCTCGGGGGTGACGTCCAGGGTGGTGTACTGCCGCACCTTCTGCGCGTAGTACTCGCGCCCGTTGGGGAGCGCGGAGGCGCCGATGCTCGCGCGGGCGGCGGGGCGGTACTCGCGCTGGACGAACTCCAGGAAGTCGCGGTAGCCGGCCGCCACGTAGCCGGTGATCGCCTCCCGCCCCGCCGCCACCAGCGCCGGCCGGGCACTGTCGGGGACGGTGGACGGGAAGCTGGTGAACGGCTTGTAGAGGGGGCTCTTCGCCGGGTCGTCCACGATCTGCGGCTGGAGGATCCCCTCGATCCCCTCCAGCGACACGCGCGGGAGCACCATCCCCCGGCGGATCCCCTCGCGCATCAGCTCCACGTGCTGCGCCACGTAGGGGCGGAAGGCCCGCAGCCGGGCGATGTAGGTCCGGTAGTCCTGGGCGGTGCGGAGCGGGACCCGCTCCCCCAGCTCGGGGAAGTAGGTGTGGAACCCCTCGCGGTTGGTGATGGGGAGCAGGTTGTCGAGCAGTTCGGCGTTGCGGATGGAGGTCTGCTCGTTCAGGGCGAAGATGTCGTAGTTGACCTGCTCCTCACGGGGGAGCGCGTCGCGCGGGATGGCGCGCAGCCGGGCCAGGAAGGCGTGCTGCGCCTCCACCCGCCGCGCCTGGTCCGCGAGCCCCACCGAGGGGAGGCGGTCGTTGTAGCGGGCGTCGCCCATGCTGGTGGCGAGCGTGGGGTTCTCGCGCAGGCGCCACTCCCACTCGTCGGCGAAGAGCCGGTGCAGCGCGGCGGCGGCGGTGCTGTCGGCCGGGACGGCGGAAGGGGGCGCCTCGACCGGGAAGGTGGGCACCCGGGCGGGCGCCGTGGGCGCGGGGATCGGCCGGGGCGCGGCGCACCCCGCCAGCGCGAGCAGGGGGACGGCGCGAAGCGCGAGTCTCATGTCGGGACGTCGAGGACGAGGGGGAGAACGGAGCGGCGGGCGAGCAGGTGCCAAGTTGCGTCCCCGCCCGTCCGGTCCGCAACCCGTTCGTGCGGTCAGGCCGCGCCGACCGCCGCGAAGAAGCGCTCCAGCTTGGCCTCGTCCAGCCGCCCGTCGGTGCGGACGGAGCTGCACAGGTCCAGCCCGAAGGGGCGCACCCGCCGGATCGCCTCCCCGACGTTCTCCGCCCGCAGCCCGCCCGCCAGGTAGACGGGGACGTCCACCCCTTCCACGATGCGCCGGCTCACCTCCCAGTCGTGCACCCGCCCCGTACCGCCCAGCTCCTTGACCGCCAGGTTGGGGTTGCCGGAGTCGAGCAGGATGGCATCGACGTGGGGAGCCACCGAGCGCGCCTCCTCCAGCGACTCGTCCCCGAGCACGTGGATCACCTGCACCAGCGCCACCCCTGGCATCGCGCGGCGCATCCGCCCGTACTCCGCCGGCTCGACGGCGTCCACCAGCTGCACGGTGTTGACCCCGGCGCGCCGCTGCTGGTCGACCACGGTGTCGGCGTCGACCGCGCAGGTGAGCAGGAACGAGGCGACACCGGGCGGGACGTGGCGCGCGATCTCGGCGATCAGGGATTCGTCGATCACGCCGGGGCCGCTCGGCATGGTGGAGACCAGCCCCAGCGCGGATGCGCCATGCCGGATGGCGGTCCAGGCTTCCTCCACGCTGCCGATGCAGCAGATCTTGACGCGCGGTGTGATGGTCTTGGACATGAGCGTGGGTGTGGTGCTCCCCTTCCCGGGTCAGACGCCGCGCGGGGCCTCGTCATGCGACTTGAAGAGGGAGCTGAGGCCAAGGAAGCCGGCGCCGAAGCCCATGAACAGGAGGATGCGCCAGACCATCGGGACACGGCCGAGGTCCACCATCACCAGCTTCCCGACGGCCAGGGCGAGGGCCGAGAAAGCGACGAGCTGGAGGCCGAGCGTAACGTCGCCGCCGCGGAAGCGGAGGGCGAGCAGGAGGAGGAGGGCGCCGTAGACGCCCCAGGCGAGCGTCACCCACCCCGAGCCCCTTGACAGGGGGCCGATCTCCGTGGCGAGCCAGAGAAGAAAGAGGGCGTGCGCGGCGATCCGATAGACCCACGCCGTCTGCGGCGGCGCGGCGAGGAGGCCGGTGCGCGGGGCGGAGCGCCAGCGGGAGGCGGCGAGCATCAGGACGATCTGGAGGAGGTGCGCGAAGCCGAGCGCGTCGAACGCCTCCTGGTTGGTCGCGAAGGCGTCGGCAAGCAGGTACAGCGTCAGCACACCGAGAAGGCCGTGCCCCACCCATTCCACGCCCGCCAGGCGGCGCCGGCTCCCGAGGTACACGAAGAGGAGGGCTTCCACGCTCAGCATTGCCGTACGGAGCGCTGTAGCATCGTCCAGCACCAGGAAGGTGCCGGTGACCAGAAGGGTGGCGGCCACCGGGGCCGCCGCGCGGGCGATCCGGCCGCGGGTGCGCGTGCCGACCCAGGCGAGCGCGGCGAAGAGCAGCGCCGCGAGGAGGAAGAAGCCGCCGCTCTCCACCCTTCGCAGCGTCCACATCTCGCCGGTGAGGTAGAGGACCGCCGAGGTGACGCCGACCCCCAGGAACCGGAGCTGCAGGGCGAGAGGGACCACCCCCCAGAACCGCTGCCTGCGGCGGTCGGCCTTCAGGATGCCGCGCGCGAAGGGCAGCCCCGCGCCGAGCGCCCAGGC
>JAFAYN010000257.1 GCA_019240375.1 Gemmatimonadota bacterium | reverse complement strand
CGGTGTCGGCGGCGACGCGCCGCAGCTCGTCCATGAACGCCTGCGGGTCCTGGTCGGGAAGGAGGCGGACGTCGATGTCGGCGGCGGCCTCGGCGGGGATCACGTTGACCTTGTTCGACCCCTGCAGCCCGGTGAGCGAGATGGTGTTGCGCAGCAGCGCGTTGCGCCCCGGGTCGCCCAGGATCCACTCGCGCGCGGCGGAGTCCCGCAGCGCCGTCCGCACGTCGGCCATCCAGCCGCGCTGCGGCTCCGGGAACGCCCCCGACACCCCCTGGAAGTAGCGCTCCACCGCCGGGGTGAGGTGCAGCGGCGTCTCGTACGCGGCGATCCGGTCCAGCGCGGCCACCAGCCGCGGGACCGGGTTCTGGCGCGTCGGCATCGACCCGTGCGAGGGGACGCCGTGCACGGTCACGTGCTGCCAGAGCGCGCGCTTCTCCGCCACCCCCACCGTGTACGCCGTCCGCCCGTTGCGGACCACCCCGCCCCCGCCGCCCTCGGTCAGCAGGTACTCCACGTCGCGAAGCAGGTCGGGGTGCCGCTCCACGAACACCAGCGCGCCCCGGCCGTCCACCTCCTCGTCGGCGTTGCCGATGAACACCAGGTCGCGGTTCAGCGGGAGCCCGCTCCGCTTGATCGCGATCAGCGTTATGAGCTGGACGATCCCGTTCCCCTTCATATCCTGCGCGCCCCGCCCCCAGACGAAGCCGTCCTTCACCGCCCCGGCGAAGGGATCGACCGACCAGTAGCGAGGGTCGGCCGGGACCACGTCCATGTGGTGCACCAGCGCCAGCGCCCGACCGCGCCCGTTCCCGCGCAGCCGGGCGTACAGGTTCGCGCGCCCGGGGCCCAGCTCCAGCGTGTCGAGGAGCTGCGCCTCGATCCCTTCGCGCCGCAGGATTCCCTGGAGGTAGCGCGCCGCGGCCAGCTCGTTCCCGGGCGGGTTGGTGGTGTTGACGCGGATGTACTCGGCGAGCACCCGCACGGTCTCGTCGCGCAGGGCGTCCCAGTCCACCGGGCGGGGGGCGGCGGCGGCCTTCTGGGCGTGGATCCCGGACGCGGCGAGGAGGACGGCGCCGAGCGCCAGGGCGAGCGGGCGGAGCGGAGCGGGGACGCGAAAGCGCATGGGAAAGCGGGGGTGAGGGTGAGGCGTTACCGTACGCTCCGCCCCGCGAGATGTCAAACCCCGCCGGGAGAAATTCGACGGTCCCGGAAAAATCTGGCGCCGCTCCCGGGGCGGAGGTATCATCATTGCAAGAGAGGGCGTGGAGGGCCCCGGAAGCCCCGCCCACCTTTCCGTCTTTCCGTCACTGTCCGAGGAGATGCGTATGGCGTTCACCTACTGCCGGGGGTGCGGCGGACGGGTAGAGATCGGTCTTGCAAGCTGCACGCACTGCGGCATTCCCCGTCCGACGGTGTTCCGCCGCCCCAACCCGGCGACCCCCACCATCCGGCACCGGATCTCTGGCGGAAAGGTGGTCCTCCTCTGGGTGTGCGGCCTGGTGGCGGCGGTCGGGCTCATCGTCCCGGCGATGAGCTACAGCGCGCGGAATATGGCCGGACCTGGGAGCGCCTTCGTAGAGGGCGAGACCGGGTTCGCCGACCCGGCGGCCGAGGTGCAGGCCGTCCCGTCGCTCCCCGCGGCGGCGCCCGCCCTTTCCGGGCGGGAGCGCTTCGAGCAGGTGGCCACGGCGATCCGCCACGGTTTCCCGCACGTGCGCGTGGAGGACTACGACGCGGGCGCCCCGCGGACGATGCGGATCATCGTCCCGGTCGACTACCCCTCGTACCGCGCCCGGACGCTGGCCGAGGACGCCCGCGAGCGGCTAGGGCCCGACGCCCGGGTGGAGGTGCGGGACGTGGCACGCAGGAACGTGGCCAGGGCCGAGCCGCCGCGGAAGTAGATCCGGGGCTTTCGTCCCCGCATTCGTGAAAGCAGAGCGCCGCCCCCGGACCGGGAGCGGCGCTTTCGTCGTTCAGTCCGGAGGCGGGGGATCCGCGAGGTGGAAGGGGAGTTCCTCCTGCTCGGGACCGCCGTGCCGGGCGAGTTGGATCAGGCGCAGCAGCGCGAGCCGTCCCGCGGGGTCCAGCTGGTCCCAGACGTGGAGGAATCCCTGCGCGACCCCTCCAGCGGTGGCCCCGTCCATCGGGTTGTCGTGGAGAGCGCGCGCGCACGGCTCGCACACGGGCATGCGGAGGCGCCCGGCCTCGTGCCGGGCGTGCACCTGCACGGGGACCATCTCGCACCAGGTGAAGGTGCCGCAGACGGCGCAGGAGTGGGCGGGGAGGATCTCGCTCATCGCGCCTGGGGGCAAGGGCGACCGGGTTCATCGTGCCCCGGGGGTGGGGCGGGAACACCGTGTCTGGAGTGTCTGGAGGTGTACCGTAAGATGCAGCGCTGAAGCTTCCCCGTCCACCGTACCGTTCCGCCGGGTTTCCGCATGGTTCCGGGTCTTCTGGCGACTCCTCCGCGCCCGTGGCAGATTGAGCGGAGCGCGATCCGCGCCGCACCCCGTCCCCTGGCCCGTACGCCCATGCCGACCAGACCCTTCCGCTCCTCGCTCGCCGCCGCGGCGGTCGGGCTCGCGCTCGCGGCACTCCCGCTCGCCGGGCAGCAGGCGCAGCCCCGCCCCGGCCAGCCGGTGCAGTCGGCCGACCCGCGCCGCTCGCAGACGCAGAAGCCGCCGCTCCACGCCCGCCACTGGATGGCCATCACCGGCAAGCCGCTCTCCGCCACCGCCGGCGCCATGATGTTCCAGAAGGGCGGCAACGCCGTGGACGCCGCCGCGGCCATGCTCGCCGCCGGGTGCACCATGTGGGACACGCTCTCGTGCGGAGGCGAGACGCAGGCGTTGATCTACGACCCGCGCACGAAGAAGGTGATCGGGATCGACGCGCTGGGCGTCGCCCCCACGGGCGCCACCCCGGAGTACTACCGGAGCCGGGGGTACGCCAACCCGCCCGAGTACGGCCCCCTCGCCGCGGTCACCCCGGGGACGGTGGGCGGGCTCCTCACCATGCTCGCCGAGTACGGGAAGCTCTCCCTCCGGGAGGTGCTGGCGCCCGCCATCCAGATGGCCGACGGGTACCCGATGGAGGCGCAGCTCTCGCGCACCA
>JAFAYN010000232.1 GCA_019240375.1 Gemmatimonadota bacterium | reverse complement strand
ACGCCGCCCGAAGCGGTCCGACACCCGCCCCCAGAGCGGGGCGCTGAGGAGCTGCGCGACCGCGTACGAGGAGATCAGCACCCCCACCATCAGCCCGCTCGCCCCCATCTTCACGGCGTAGAACGGGAGGAGCGGGATCACCATGAGGAGACCCGCCATGTCCACGAACGCCGTGACCATCAGGACGACGAGCTTGCCCAGCGGACGGTTGCTGCTCAGGGGGCACCTCGCGCGGCGGGGGGGACGCTCTGCGGAGGGGGCGAAGGATCCGGGTTGTTCATGGCGGGAATGTACCCGCGCCGCCCCGGCCCGCGAAAGTGCCCGGGGCCGCGCCCGCGTCAGGACGGCGTCAGGAGGGTGTGGGGACCGCCGCGCCGGCGCCGACCAGGGTGGGGACGGGGACCGCCGCCGGCCGGGGGACGAGGTGGGCGATGGAGTTGGCGTAGTAGCGGAGGAGCGGCAGCTCTTCGGGCCGGGCGGAATACACCCCCTCGGCGTCGTCCACCAGGCGGCGCAGCGTCAGCATGCGGAGCCCCACGGCGACGGCGTAGTCCAGGTCGCGCCGGGGGACGTAGATGCGCGCCCCCGCCCCTTCCAGCTCCCCGATCAGCCGGTGCACCTCGGCCTTCAATTCCAGCTCGCTGAAGCCGCGCCCTGGCGCGCGGGTGAACACCGTCGCCATCACCGACACCGGGAGCACGGGGACGGTGGCCCCCACCGCCTCCATCAGCTCGCGCCCCAGCTCTTCCACCCGCGCGAAGCGCTCCTCGCGCGTCAGCGCCCGGAAGTCCACCCCGCGCCCGGCGCAGTACGCCCGCATGGAGAACGGCGAGCCGAAGTTGACGCAGGCGTACCCGAAGCGGTGCCAGCGGCTGCGCGCGGCCAGCCACAGGTTGTGGCCCACGAAGCGGAAGGTGTTCGCCACGGTGCCCAGGGGGCCGGGGCGGGGTGCCTCGCGGTCTAGGTCGAGGAGGAGGGTGCGGTCCTCCAGCGTCCGGTCGTAGTTGATCCCCACGGGGATGAACACCAGGTCGCGCTCGCCGTGCGGATCCCAGGAGCGGACCAGGTAGTCCAGGATCCCCAGCTTCGGCGGGCGCAGGCGCCCGTCGCGGCTCAGCCCGCCCTCCGGGTACACCGCCTGGGTGACGCCGTTTGCGGTGGCCATGTGGACGTAGCGCTCCAGCACGCGGCGGTACAGCTCGTCGCCGGAGTTGCGGCGGATGAAGTACGCCCCCATCGCCCGGATCAGCGTCTGCAGGGGCCAGATGCGCGCCCACTCCCCCACCGCGTAGCTGAGCGCCGCCCGCTTCGCCGCCAGGTAGCCGACCAGCACGTAGTCCATGTTGCTGCGGTGGTTCATCACGAACACCACCGTGGCCCCGCGCTCGATGCCGGCCAGCCCCTCCTCGTCCGAGTACCCCAGGCGCACCCGGTACAGGAGCCGGGCGATCCGACGCCCCGCCCAGTAGCCGATGCGGAAGTACAGGTAGGCGTTGAAGGCGGGGACGATCTCCCGCGCGTAGCGCTCCACCCGCGCCACCACCACCTCGCGCGGCATCCCGTGCTCGCGGGCGTGCGCGTCCACCGCCTCCATCACGCGCGGGTCGTACACCAGCCGGTCGATCAGCACCTGGCGCTTGGTCAGCTTGAAGGGCTGGATCTCGATGTGGAGGCGGGTGTTGATCTCCTCGATCACCCGGTTGGTGCGCTGCCGGAGGAACCAGCGGACGCTGGGGACCAGCACGCGGTCCAGCACCGACCAGGCGGCCAGCGCGGCGACCAGGGCGAAGAGCCAGAGGGGGAGGACGATGCTCCGCGTCATGGGGGTGCTCCTGCGGGGCGGGTGCGGCGGGGCGCGGCGGACGGGGGTGGCGCCCGTCGCAGGGAAAGGTAAGCGCGACGGGCGGGCGGCGGAACGGCGTCGAACGCGCGGGCACCGGCGCCCGGGGCGAGGGTACAGAGCACGGTCGCGGCCGCCCGGGCGCGCGACGATCACCCGGATCCCCGGATCATGCCCGAAACGGTGCTCTTCTGGCTGGCCCTGGTCACCGCCGTCGGCTACGCGGGGGCGCTGCTGGAGATCGTCCCCGGCGGCCTGTCGCTCCGGCGCCTGCGCGACGTGGAGCCGGTCGCCCCGGAGAGCGCGCCGCCGCTCTCGGTGGTGATCGCCGCGCGCGACGAGGAGCGCAACATCGAGGAGGCGCTGGCCTCGGTGCTGGCCCAGCGCTACGACCCGCTGGAGGTGATCGTGGTGGACGACCGCTCCACCGACGCCACCGGGGCGATCCTGGACCGGATGGCCGCGACGAGCGCGCGGCTGCGGGTGGTGCACGTCAGCGAGCTGCCGGCGGGGTGGCTGGGGAAGAACCACGCGCTGCACGTCGGCGCGGCCGAGGCGAGGGGCGAATACCTCCTGTTCACCGACGCCGACGTGGTGCTGGAGCCCACCACCCTGGCGCGCGCCGTGGCCTACGTGCGCGAGAACCGGGTGGACCACCTGGCGGCGGGGCCCCGGGTGGTGATGCACTCGCTCCTGCTACGGGTGTTCGTGGTGGCGTTCACCCTCTTCTTCTCCATCGCCTTCCGCCCCTGGCGGGCGCGCGACGCCCGCAGCCCGGCGCACATCGGGATCGGCGCCTTCAACCTGCTCCGCACCGGGGCGTACCGCGCGCTGGGCGGGCACCGGGAGATCGCCATGCGCCCCGACGACGACATCAAGCTGGGGAAGATCGTCAAGAAGCACGGCTTCCGGCAGGACTTCGTCGCCGGCGGGGAGATGGTGTCGGTGGAGTGGTACGCCACCTTCGGGGAGCTGGTGCGCGGGCTGATGAAGAACGGCTTCGCGGGGGTGGACTACCGGATGTCGCTGGTGGTGGGGGCCACGGTGGCGCAGCTCCTGTTCTGCGTCTTCCCCTGGATCGCCGTCTTCGTCACCACGGGGGCGACGCAGCTCCTCTTCGGCGTGGCGGTGCTGGCGACCTTCGTGATGTACGCCGGCGCCGCGCGCGAGCAGCGGGTGAGTCCGCTGTACGGCGTTTCCTTTCCGCTGACCTCGTTGATCTTTTTGTACATCGTCTGGCGGGCGGCGCTGGTCACCCTGGCGAACGATGGGATCGACTGGCGGGGGACGCACTACCCGCTCGAGGAGCTGCGCGCCAACCAGGTCTGACCAGGGCGGAGGGGGCGCCTACGTCCGCACCGAGGCACCGACGCCCCAGGTGACCCGCGAGCGACACAGCTTCCTGGTCCCCTCCGGCCCGGCACCTGCCGTCGTACGTCCATAAGCCGATGTCGACAAATCAGTTACATAACTTGTCGAGTGCGGCACGACGCATGCCCTCTTCACGACTACGGGAGTGATCCCGCCCTCCGCTCCGACAGGAGCAGACATTTTCCTCCATCTTCTGCGTGAAGGAGGATTTCATGCGTATCCCCATCCTCGCTTATGCCTGGCTGATCGTACTGGGGGTGCTCGCGGTCTGGGACTACTGGGATCCGTCCTCCGGAGACATCGGCCCTCCCGGATGCATCCAGTGCCAGCTGACGCTCGTGGCCGGCTTCATCGCAGTCATCCTGGGCGTGGTCGGGATCGTTTCCGGGATGCGCACGGACAGGGCCGCGGTGCGCTGACGCCCGCGGCCGGAGAGTACCGTCGAAGGGGGTGGCGCACCAGAGCCGCTGCGCCGGTAACGCCGCTCCCGCTCACTCGTACAGATCGTCCGTGTCCGCGGCGGCCAGGTCCACCAGGAACCCGGCCAGCTTCGCCGTCGCCTCCTCGAAGTACGCGCGCCCCTTGTCGGCGGTGGAGCGCGACGGGTCGCCGATCCCGGTGTCGGCGCTGACCTGCGTCCAGCGGCGGGGGGCCCACGCCCATCCCTCGCGCAGGGCCGCGATGCGCGGGCGCCGCTCGCTCCCGTCCCCCGCCTCCGCCAGCGGGAGGACCAGCTCCGGCGCGACGTGCATCATCACGCTGGTCTCCAGCTCCCCCGCGTGGTCACCCAGGTCGGTGAAGTGCCCGGCCGGGTCCACGATTTTGTACCAGCTCACCGCCGACAGGAACACGTCGGTACGCGCCTGCAATTCCCGGATCATCTGCCGGAAGTCGTTGCCGCCGTGCCCGTTGAGGATCACCAGCTTGCGGATCCCCTGCGCGGACAGCGACCCCGCCACGTCGGCCAGGAGCGCGGCCTGCGTGGCGGGGTTCATGTTGATGCAGAGGCGGATGTCGAGCTGGCCGGTGTTCACCCCGAAGGGGACGGTGGGGAGGACCACCACCTTCGCCCCCGCCTCCCAGGCGCGCCGGGCCGCCTCCGCCGCGACGTGGTCGCACTGGATGTTGTCGGTGGCGTACGGGAGGTGGAGGTTGTGCGCCTCGGTCGCGCCCCAGGGGAGCACGGCCACCTCGTACGGGGTGTCCCGGACCGTCTTCCAGGGGGTCTCGGCGAGGATGTAGGGACGTCCGGGCATCGCGCGTCTCGAAGTTGAAGGGTGGCAGCGGCGTCCAAGCTCGGACACGCGCGCCCTGCGTGCAACCCCGCGCCGGAACGACGGAGCGCCGGACCCTCGCGAGCCCGGCGCTTCGTTCACCTCCCCCACCCCGTCCTCACCCCACCAGCGACACCCGGATCCCGTCCGGGTCCTCGGCCCGGGAGCCGCCCAGGCGCTCCCGCAGCCGCTCGCGCGCTGCCGCGCCGGGAACCACCAGCTCCCACTCCGCCAGCCCCGCCACCCCGTCCGGCTCCCGCGGCGCGCCGTGCCCCGCCCAGGTGTTCAGGTTCAGGTGGTGGTGGTACCCCCCGGCCGACACGGCGGTTAGCGAGGGGATCCGCGCCATCACCCCGAAGCCCAGCCGCCCCGCGTAGAACGCCTCCGCCGCCGCCAGGTCCGATACGGTGAAGTGCACGTGCCCCACGTCGCTCCCCGACGGGAGCCCCAGCCAGGGGCCCGCGTCCTCGCCCAGCTCCGCCAGCAGCCCGTCGAAGTCGAGCGGGTCCACCGTCATCTGCACCTCGCCGCCGCGAAAGGGCCAGACGGCGCGCGGCCGGTCGGCGTAGATTTCCAGCCCGTTCCCGTCCGGGTCGTCCAGGTACAGCGACTCGCTCACCGCGTGGTCCGACATCCCCCGCAGCGGGTAGCGGGTGGCCGCGAGCTGCGCCACCGTCCGGGCCAGCGCCCGCCGCGAGGGGACCCGCAGCGCCACGTGGTACAGCCCCGTGGTGGTCGGGCGCGGGGAGCGGCGCACAATCCCGGGAACCTCCTCCAGGATCACCAGCTCCCGCCCGGCCCCCTCGCCCTCCCGCGCGTCGGCGCCCACGCCGTCCGGGGTCCCGAGCGCCAGCACGGAGCCTTCCTCGCGCACCGGCACCAGCCCCAGCACGTCGCGGTACAGCCGGAGCGAGCGCTCCAGCTCCGCGACCCGGAGCCGCACCCTCCCCACGTGGGCGTCGTCGGGGAGGCGGAACGCGTCCGCCCCCGTCTCGTTTTCCGTCGGCACCGTGTCACGCATGATGTTCCCTCCTGAGTTCAGCCTGTTTCCAGCTCCGTTCAGCGCTCGCCGCGGCGGGTGAGCAGGCGGTCCACCGACCACCGCCCGCTCCCGGCCACCATGATGGCGAGCGACATGGCGATGACCAGCAGGTGGTACTCGAACCCTTCCCCTGCCTGCTGCCCGCTCCAGTTCATGAAGAAGCCGTTGGCGAGGTGGGCCGTGGCGATGGCGACCACCATCACGCACGCGATCCCGAACGCCGCCACCCGGCCGAGCAGCCCCGTCAGCAGGCCGATGGGCCCCAGGAACTCCGCGGCGAGTGCCAGCACTCCGAACGCCAGCGGGATCCCCATCGACCCGAAGAAGCCCAGCGTCCCCGCGATCCCGTACCCGCCGAACCACCCCAGCACCTTCTGCGCGCCGTGCGGGAAGATCACCACCGCCAGCGCCAGGCGCAGTATGAAGGGGACGATGCTGTCTCCGGTGCGGAGGATGGCCGGCGCCGTGGACCGGCGCGCTCCGCTGCTCTCCACCCGGGCCGCTCCGCGGCTCGTTCCGTCGATGGTCGCCTGGCTCATGAGTCCTCTCCCTGTTCGCGGGCCCCCGGCCCCGTGGATGTCCGGTCAATCGTTGACCAGACAAGTAATTCCGCAAAAAAACTCACTCGTTCCCTGCGCGGACGGCGGCGAGCAGCCGGATCAGCTCCTTCTGCTCCTCGGGCCGCAGCATCCCGACCAGGTCCTGGTCGCTCTCGTCCACCACCTCGTCGATCCGGCCCAGCAGCTCCAGCCCCGCGGGAGTGATGGAGCAGAGCACCTGCCTGCGGTCATCGGGGCAGCGTCGGCGCGTCACCAGCCCCTTGCTCTCGATCCGGTCCAGGAGCCGGGTGATCCCCGGCGTCTGCTCGATCATCCGCTCGCCGATCTCCAGCGTGGGGATCGGCGCCCCCGCCCCGCGCAGGATGCGCAGCACGTTGTACTGCTGCAGCGTCACCCCGTACCGCTCGATCGTCGCCGCGCTCCGCCGCCGCACCACGTCCGCGGTGTGGAGGATGGCGAGCGACGCCTCCTGCCCCGGGGAGCGGAAGGGGCGGTTCTGCCGGATCTCGCGCTGCAGCGCACTCGTCTCGCTTTCCATGGATATACGTTAACAGTCATTAGATGACGTGTCAAGTATTTTATCTCGGAGGATCGCCCATCTGTGAGATCACTCCGGCTTCCACCCGAACCGCTCCAGGGAGATCCGCCCCCGCCCGTCGAACTCCACCCCCTCCTCCTCCAGCCGGAAGCGCTGCGGGAGCTCCCCGCCCGGCTGGCCGCGCCCGGTGCTGATCCGCCCCTGCGCGTTGACCACTCGTTGCCAGGGGACGGTGCTCCCCTCGGGAAGGGCGTGAAGCGCGTACCCGGCCAGGCGCGGCTGCGTGGGGAACCCGGCGAGGGCGGCCACCTGCCCGTAAGTGGCCACCCTCCCCCGCGGGATCCGGCGGACCACCGCCCAGATCCGCTCGTACGTGCCGGCGCGGTCGACCACCGTGCTACCGCACCGCGTCGAAGGTGCGCAGGACCGGGTACGCCTTCGCGTCCTTGAGGACTTCGTCCAGCACGTTCCAGTCGGCGAAGCCGTCGTCGGAGCGCGGCTCCAGCAGGGTGAACACCAGGCGCCCCAGCGGCTGGTCCACCGGGACCACCAGCGTCCCAGCGGGTACCTCGCGCTCGGTGGCGGCGTACGCGCCGAAGAGCGTCCGCTCACGGTGGTTCTGGAAGGCGCGCTCGGCCACGTGGGTGGAGTCGATGCGGAACTCCTCCACCCGCATCCGCGTCGGCTGCGCCAGCGGGTGGAAGCGGACCCCGTGCGCCCGCAGCTTTTCCGCCACCGCGCCGAGCGAGGCGGGGACGAGGTAGGCGCGGGGGGCGCGCTCCGTCTCGGTGGCGGCGAAGGTCCCGAACTCCGGCATCTGCTCCGGATGCCGCACGTCCAGCCGGCGCCACATCGGCTGGCCGCTGTACGGATTGGCCTCCTCCGCCACCTCGCCCATCAGGATGGTGACCGGCTGCGCCGAGCGCTGGAACTGCGCCCGCAGCGCCAGCGGCTGTCCCACCACCGAGGCGCGATCGGCCTCCTCGGTGGCGCGGCGGATGGGGCCGGCGTTGCGGCGGGCGTAGTCCAGGATCTCCTCCACGAAGCGGCGCGTCACCGCGATCCGGTCGCGGAAGGGGAGGTAGGCGTACGCCTCGCTCAGGATGGCGAAGCGGTTGCGCAGCCCCACGTAGTTGTTGTTGAAGCGCGGGCGGTGGTCGAAGGTGTACCAGCCGCGCAGGGCACCCTCGTTCCCCTCGTCGGCGCTGGGGGTGTTCCCGTAGTAGTAGAAGTCCCATCCGTCGCGCTGGCGGATGTTACGGGTGACGGCGGGGAGCCAGTCGCCGCGCAGCCGTTCGGTGATCGCCGCGGGGGTGTTGGGGTGCAGCGGCGGCGAGTAGGTGAGCTGGTAGGCGTGGAAGCTCCCGTTGGTGGTGTGCAGGTCCACCCCCACGTGCGGGTCGTACCGGTTGAGGAGGTCGGCGAAGGAGTGCGCCTCCGGGGTGTCCATCTTCACGTGGTCCCGGTTCAGGTCGTACCCCTGCGCGTTGGGGCGCTGCCCCATCCCCCCGATCGGCCCCAGCTGGTGCGGACGGTTGACGAGGTTGACCCGCTCGTTGCCGTCGGCGTTGTAGATGGGGGCGATCAGCAGCACCAGCGAGTCGGCCCACTCCCGGTGCTCGCCCCGGACCAGGGCGCGGAGCAGCTCCAGCATCGCCTCCTTCCCCTCCACCTCCCCGGCGTGGATGTTCCCCTGCACGTACACGCGGGTCAGCCCGGTGGCGCGCACCGCCTCCGGAGTGGCGTCGCGGACGCGCCCCCACACCATCAGCGGGAGGGGGCGCCCCTCGAAGGTGTAGCCGAAGGTGGTGAGGTGCATCATCTGCGGGTCGGCCTTCGCGACGGCCTGCATGAAGGCCACCACCTCGTCGTAGCGGCTGGTTTCCCGGTAGTCGGTGCGCTCGGCGCGGGTGCGGAGCGCGGCCACCTCCTGCGCCCGCGCGGCGGGAGCGTGGGCGGCCAGCAGCGCGGCCAGGGCGAGCAGGGTGCGGGATCGGGGCATCGGGGGCTCCGGCGGTGTCGGGTGTGGAGACGCGGCCGCGGCGGGCCGGCGCCCGGGGGAAAGTAGCGCGATTCCGTCCGGCGGCAACGCCGCGGCGCCGCGTCCGGCGGCGGCTCCCTTGCCGGTGCCCCTTCCCCGCCCTACTGTCAACGGTGAACCCCGAACCGAGTGGACAAAGTGGCCTGACGCCGGGAGAGGTGCGCCCGGCCGCGCCGGATCCCGGGCTGGACCGACGGTCCATGCTCGAGGCGATCCGCGCGTGGGTGGAGGTGCGCCGCCGCGACACCCCGCTGCGCGACCTCGCCCTGGAGATCGGGATCGGGAAGAGCTCGGTGGACAAGCTGGTCCGCGAGCGCTCTGTCCCGCACAAGAACCTTCCCAAGCTGACGCGCTGGTTCATCCGCGACCGGCGCGAGCGCTACGGCTCCCTCCCCACCGCGTCGGACGTGGCGGTGCTGGTGGTGGAGCTGCTCGCCAACGTCCCCACCCACGAGCGCGCCGACGCGCTGCGCCGCACCGCCGAGTTCCTGGAAGCGCTCCACGACGAGAAGCGGGCCCCCCGCCCCGAATGGCTGCCGTCGCTCCGCGAGCTGGCGGACGCGTGGGACGCCCACGACGGCTGACTCGATCCGGCGGCCCCCTGGCGCCACGAAAGAGACATCTTGCCGGGGACGCGCGAGCGCCCTACACTATCCAGTGTAATCCAACCGGAAGTAAACAGTGCTTACGCGCCGGCCCGTGCGCCCTCCCGGTGGGGGACCGTGCCTAGGCGCCGCGAGATCCCGAGCACGGAGCGGATCCGGCAGACGGCCGAGCTCCGCGTGCGCGAGACTTCGCTGCGCCAGGTGGCCTACCGCGTAGGCGTCAGCCCCATGGGGCTCAAGAAGTTCCTGGACGGCGCCAGCCCGTACGAGAACAACCGCCGCAAGCTGGTGGACTGGTTCCTCCGGGAGGAGAGCCAGCCGCGGGAGCCGGTCCGCGAGTCCACCGTGGCCGCCATCGCGCTGGGGATGGTGCTGCGCGACCTCCCCACCCCGCTCCGCACCGAGGCCGTGGACACCCAGGTGCAGCTCCTGGAGTCGCTGTACTCCCGCTCGCAGGCGCCGCGCCCGGCCTGGCTGGAAGGGCTGCGCGAGCAGCTCGCGGAGGAGCTGGAGTCCTCGTAGCGCCCGCGCCGAAGTTACATGGAAGACGTCGACGCCCGCCCCGGAAGCCACCGGGGCGGGCGTTTTCACGCGGTACGGCGTCCCCCTACTCGCGGGTGATCCCGAGCTGGCGGAGCTTCTTCTGCAGGCTCTGGCGGTGCAGGTCGAGCGCGCGGGCGGTGGCGGACACGTTGCCGCCGTGCCGCTCCAGCGCCGCCTCCAGGAAGGCGCGCTCCCACCCCTCCACCGCCCGCTCGCGGGCGTCGGCGAAGGGGAGGTCGGCCAGGGCGGCGTCCACCGGGCGGAGCGCGCCGGGGGCGCCGGCCACCTGCGGCGGGAGGTCCTCCGGCTCGATCGTTTCCCCCTCGGCGAGCACCACCGCCCGCTCGATGGCGTTGCGCAGCTCGCGCACGTTCCCCGGCCAGTCGTAGGCGAGCAGGGCTCGGCGGGCGCGCTCCCCCAGCGCGCGGGCGGGGAGGCGGTGGCGGGCGGCCATCTCGGCCAGGAAGTGCGCGGCCAGCGCGGGGACGTCGTCGCGGCGCTCGCGCAGCGGCGGGAGCTGCAGGTGGATCACCCGCAGGCGGTACAGGAGGTCCTCCCTGAAGCTCCCCGCCGCGGCCATGGCCTCCAGCGGGCGGTTGGTGGCGGCGACCACCCGCACGTCCACCGCGACCGGCTTCGTGGAGCCGACGCGCGTCACCTGGCGCTCTTCCAGGGCGCGCAGGAGCTTGGCCTGCGCGGGGGCGGCCAGGTCGCCTACCTCGTCCAGGAAGAGCGTCCCCCCGTGCGCCGCCTCGAACAACCCCTCCCGGTCGCGGTCGGCCCCGGTGAACGCCCCGCGCGCGTGCCCGAACAGCTCGCTCTCGGCCAGCTCACCGGGGAGCGCGGAGCAGTTCAGGGCCACGAAGGGGCCGCGAGCGCGCC
>JAFAYN010000122.1 GCA_019240375.1 Gemmatimonadota bacterium | reverse complement strand
CGCTCTCCGGCTCCGCGTCGCCCGTGAGCGCTTCCAGCACCGCCAGCGCCCCGGCTACGCGCGGGTTCGGCACCCGCGCGACCACCAGCGCCCCGGGCGCCTCCCCGTCCAGCACGCGGCCCACCGCCTCCACGCTCCCCAGCTCGTCCCCGCTGCGGCACACGGGCGCGACGGGTGGCGCCTCCGACTCCACGCGCAGGAGCACGTCGTAGCGGAAGCGGGTCATCTCGTTGGCGCGGCGTCCGCCCTTGAGCCGCGTCTCCACCCCGGAGATGCGCGGCAGCCGGCGGGGGAGCACCCGGAACAGCTCCGGGTCCACCAGCAGCTCCTTTTCGCGCATCGCCCGCCTCCGGACGCGGTCTCGCAGCGCGGAGACCGTCGCCGCCTCGTCCTCGTGCGCCAGCTCCACCGAGGCGTGAAACGCCTCCAGCAGCGGGAGGCTGCGCACGTCGCCCACCCAGAGCGTCCCGCCCGGGGCGAGCGCCGCCACCGCCCCGTCCAGCACCCGCAGCAGGTACTCCACCCCGGGGAAGTACTGCACCACCGAGTTGATCACCACCAGGTCGAAGTAGCCCTCCGGGATCCCGGTGAAGTCGTCGGCAGTGCGCTCCAGCAGCCGCACTCCCGGCAGCTCCCGGCCGGGGCGCGCCAGTTCCCCGCGCAGGTACGCGAGGGCGGCGGGGGAGAAGTCGGCGCCCCAGTACTCGTCGCACTCCGGCGCCAGGCGGAAGAGGAGGAGCCCGGTGCCGCACCCGATCTCCAGCACGCGGCGGGGGCGCAGCGCGCGCAGCCGTCCGGCGGCGTCCTCCACCCACTCGTGCATCTCGTCGGCGGGGATCGGCTCGCCGGTGTAGCTGCTGTTCCAGCCGACCACGTTGAAGGCCGGGTCCTCGTCGGCGGCCTCGCCCGCGTAGGTGTCGTCGAAGAGCGACTCCCACTCCCGCACGTGCTCCGCCTGGAGCTCGGCCTTCGGCGCGCCGCCGACCTCCTCCCGCCCCGGGACCACGTACCCCACCAGGCGCTTCTCGCCCGGCTCGCCGGAGGCGGCGTCACGCACCAGCACCACCGCGTCGCGAACCTCCGGGTGCTCGGCGATCACCGCCTCCACCTCGCCCGGCTCGATGCGGAAGCCGCGGATCTTGACCTGCGTGTCGGTCCGCCCCAGGAACTCCAGCTCCCCGTCCGCGCTCCAGCGCACCCGGTCTCCCGTGCGGTACATGCGCGCCCCGGACGCCGCGGCGAACGGGTCGGGGACGAACTTTTCCGCCGTCAGCTCCGGCCGGCCCAGGTAGTCGCGCGCCATGCTCGCGCCGCCGATGCACAGCTCGCCGGGGACGCCTACCGCCACCGGCTGGAGGGCGCGGTCGAGCACGTACAACCCGGCGTTCCCCAGCGGACGTCCCACCCACCGCCGCCACGCGCCGCCCCCGCGGGCCGCGTGCGAGGCGCAGATCACCGCCCCCTCGGTGGGGCCGTACAGGACGTGCACGGCGGCGGCCGGGAAGACATCGCGCATCTCCTCCAGCAGGTCGGGCGGGACGGCGTCGCCCCCCACGAACGCCTGCCGCACCCCGGGGAGGGTGCGCTCCTCGGCCTTCAGCGCCCGCACGATCCCGCGCATCAGCGCGGGGACGGCGTGCAGGGTGGTGCAGCCGGCGAGCCCTTCCACCAGGCGCTCCGTTTCCAGCACCTCCTCGCGCGGGACGATGCGCACGGCGCCGCCGGCCAGGAGCGGGAGGACGGCCTCGAAGAGCCAGATGTCGAAGGCGAAGCTCGCCAGGCTCGGCACCCGCTCGTCGGGCGGGAAGTCGAAGGCGTCGAGGGAGGCGAGCAGGGTGTGCAGCAGGGCGCGGTGCGGGACCCGCACTCCCTTGGGGCGGCCGGTGGAGCCGGAGGTGTAGATCACGTACGCCAGCCCCTCCGGCGCGACCTCCACCCCGGGGGAGACCGGGCTGCGCGCGTCTATGCTCGCCGCGTCCGCGTCAAGCAGCAGCACCGCGGCGCCGCGCGGGAGCGCGTCGCGCAGGCGCTCCTGCGACACGAGCACGGGGGCGGCCGCGTCGCGCAGCATGTACGCCAGGCGGTCCGCGGGGTAGGTCGGGTCGAGCGGGAGGTAGGCGCCGCCGGCCTTCCAGATCCCCAGCACGACCTCCGGGAGCCACGGTCCGCGCTCCAGGTAGACCCCGACCGGCGTTTCCGGCCCCACCCCCAGGGCGCGCAGCGCGTGGGCGAGCCGGCTGGCGCGCGCGTCCAGCTCGGCGTAGCTCAGCGTCCGTCCCCCGCCGCAGACGGCGGGAGCGTCGGGCGTGC
The DNA here is from genome assembly GCA_019240375.1 of Gemmatimonadota bacterium. Taxonomy (GTDB): domain Bacteria; phylum Gemmatimonadota; class Gemmatimonadetes; order Longimicrobiales; family Longimicrobiaceae; genus JAFAYN01. Next base: position 1,627 of record JAFAYN010000122.1, on the reverse strand, counting down.
GCTCCGCCCGCGCGGCGACGAGGGCCGGGACCAGCCTCTCCTCCGGGTACTCCCGCGGCGCGTTCCACTCCGCCAGGAGCCTGCGCGCCTCCGCCGCGCCCACCAGGGGGAGCTCCGAGACGCGGAGGTCGGGGTCGGCGACGGCGGCTTCCAGGAGGAGGCGGAAGTGCTCCGCCATCCGCTCGACGGTCGCGGCTTCGAACAGGTCGGTGCGGTAGTCGATCCGCCCCCGGATCCGCTCCCCGTCCTCGAAGAGCGTCACCCCGACGTCGAACTTCGCCCCGGTGTCGGCGACGGCCAGCGGCTCCATCTCCAGGTCGCCCAGCGTCAGCGCGCCCACCTCCACGTTCTGCAGGGCGAACATCACCTGGAAGAGCGGGTTGTGCACCAGGCTCCGCTCGGGCGCCAGCTCCTCCACCAGCCGCTCGAAGGGGAGGTCCTGGTGCGCGAAGGCGCCCAGCGTCGTTTCCCGGACGCGCCCCAGCAGCTTGCGGAAGCCCGGGTCGCCGCCCAGGTCCACGCGCATCACCAGCGTGTTGACGAAGAAGCCGATCAGTGGCTCCAGCTCCGCCCGGGTGCGGTTGGCGATGGGGGTCCCCACCACCACGTCGTCCTGGCCGGAGTAGCGGGCGAGGAGCGTCTGCCACCCCGCCAGCAGCGTCATGAACAGGGTGGCGCCCTCGCGCCGGCCCAGCTCGCGCAGGGCCCGCGTGGTCGCCGCGGAAAGCTCGAAGGGCGTCCCCGTCTCGGTCGCGCCCGGCGTGGCGCGGCGCGGGTGGTCGGTGGGGAGCTCCAGGAGCGGGGGCGCGCCGGCCAGCGTCCCGCGCCACCAGGCGAGCTGCGTTTCCAGCGCCCCGCCCGACAGGTACTCCCGCTGCCAGGCGGCGAAGTCGGCGTACTGCACCTCCAGCTCGGGGAGAGGCGACTCTTCCCCGCGCGAGCAGGCGGCGTACAGCGCGCTGACCTCGCGCACCAGGACGCCCATGCTCCACCCGTCGCTGACGATGTGGTGCATGGTGAAGCAGAGCACCCACTCCTCCGCCCCCAGCCGCAGCAGGAGCACGCGCAGCAGCGGCCCGCGCTCCAGGTCGAAGGGGCGCCGCCCCTCCTCCGCGGCCCGGCGCATCGCCTCGGCGCGGCGGGGCTCCTCCGGGAGCCCGGCCAGGTCGACCACCGGGAAGGGAACCGGCGCCGCGGGGAAGACCACCTGAACCGCCTCGCCTCCGCCCCGGTCCACCAGCGCGGTGCGCACCGCCTCGTGGCGGCGCACCACCTCCGTCAGGGCGCGGCGCAGCGCGCCGACATCCAGCGCGCCGCGCAGCCGCAGCACGGAGGGCATGTTGTAGGCGCTGCTCCCCGGGTCGAGCTGGTGGATGAACCAGAGCCGCTGCTGCGCGAAGGAGAGCGGCGCCAGCCCACTCACGGCGCGCCGGACGATGCGCGTTGCGGCGGAGCGCCCCGAGTCCGGCGCGGCCTCCACCCGTCCGGCCAGCCCCGCCACGGTGGGCGTCTCGAACAGGGCGCGCAGCGGCACCTCCACCCCGGTCGTCTCGCGGATCCGCGAGACCACCCGTGTCGCCAGGAGCGAGTGCCCGCCCAGCTCGAAGAAGTTCTCCTCGATCCCCAC
>JAFAYN010000070.1 GCA_019240375.1 Gemmatimonadota bacterium | reverse complement strand
CGCCGCAATGCACAGGATGGCGAATGCGCCCATCCCGATGGCGCTAGAGTTCACGGAACACGTCCCGGTACTCGGTGATGGCTTCCTCGTGTGCCTCCAGAATAGCGCGGGTCTTGCCCTCTCCCAAGTGGACACGGTAGCCCCTCTGCCCATCCTCTACCCAGAACAGCTCCGTGCCCGGAGTCAGGCCCATGCGGCGAGCCGCCTCCGCCGGAATGGAGGTCGACAGCGATCCGTCCTGCTCGTGTACTTTCGTGCTGAGAAGCATCGTTCCGTCCTTTGTGCGAAGGGCTGACCGTCGCCTCCGAATATGTAGCTCCCCAGCTACGGCATCAATCACCATTCGGGATGTGGTCCGTGGATCGGGCGATTGACCCATGTGCCTACCCGAGCACCATGCGAAACTTCGGTCAGGGAGTCCCACGTAGAGCGAGCAGGCACGGTCGAGTCGTTCACACCCGAGGTTTCCATGGTCGAAAGCAAGAAAGAATACCCGAACCACCTCCAGATCGCGCAGGCTGCCCTGCACGTCATCTCGGACGATGGGATGCTCGATGTCCCCGAGATGGACTACCTGCTCGCCCTCGCCATGCGCGATGGGGGCGTGGATCCGGACGAGCGGCGGGTACTGAAGCTCATCTTCGACACCATCCCGCCGCACGCCGTCTCGCCCGACGCCCACGCACGCTTCAACGAGATCCAGCACGACCTGGGCCTCGACCAGGCCGTTTAACCCTCACCGGCATACTGCGACGCGCACGTAGCATGCAGATGCGGATTGGCATCGGGCCGGGACAGGAGTTGAGCATAGCAGGACCCTCGGACTGAAACTGCCCGGGAGGAACCATGCCCAGGATCAGAGTCGATCTCACGCTAGAGGCCACGCTGCTCGATCAGGTGGACTCCTTGGTGCACCAACACGTATACGAAAACCGCAGCCAGGCCATAGAGGCTGCCGTACGGGAACACCTCGTGCGTCTGAAGCGAGCCCAACTCGCAGACGCATGTAGGCTGCTCGACTCCTCCGAGGAGCGGACGCTGGCCGAGGGATGGCCTGGCGGCGCTCCGTACTGAGCGAGCCAGCTCCACGAAACACCGTTGCCCCGGGCGGCCACACGGCCCCGGGCTTCGTCGCGACAACTCCCTCGCCCCGCCCGCCTTGCGGCACCCCACCGCGACCGCTACCTGTAACCCTTTCCCTGGCAGACACTCCAGCAACCGAGGATTTCGATGGCGAATGGCTCAGGCGTGACCTTCTACCGCTGGGAAGACATGCCCCGCGAGCGGGTCACCGACCAGATCGAGCGCCGGCTCATCACGGGCGACCGGATGATGCTCGCCCACGTGTACCTGAAGAAGGGGTCCATCGTCCCCAAGCACTCCCACGAGAACGAGCAGCTCACCTACATCCTGGAAGGCGCGCTCCGCTTCTGGATCGGCGAGGACGGGTCGGAAGAGATCGTGGTGGGCGTGGGCGAGGTGCTCCACATCCCCTCCAACGTCCCGCACAGGGCCGAGGCGCTGGAAGACACGCTGGACGTGGACATCTTCTCGCCGCCGCGCCAGGACTGGCTGAACCATACCGACGACTACTTCCACCGGACCTAGAACGATGGACCTGGGACTCAAGGACAGGGTGGCGCTGGTCGCCGGATCGAGCCGCGGGCTGGGGCGGGCGGTCGCCGAAGAGCTGGCGTCGGAGGGCGCCTCGCTGGTGCTCTGCGCCCGCAGTGCCGAGCGGCTGGAAGAGGTGCGCGCCGCCATCGAGGAGCGGTACGGGGTCGCGGTGGTCACCGTCGCCGCCGACCTGGCGAAGCCGGAGGACGCCGAGCGGGTCGCCCGCGCGGCACTCGACCGCTTCGGGCGCGTGGACGTGCTGGTGAACAACGCGGGCGGCCCCCCGGCGGGCCCCTTCGAGAGCCACTCCCCCGCCACCTGGGAGGCCGCGTGGCGCCTCAACTTCGAGAGCGCCGTGAACCTGACGCGGGCGGTGCTCCCGGGGATGAAGGAGCGGAGGTGGGGGCGGATCCTCAACGTCACCTCCATGGCCGTCAAGCAGCCGGTGGACAACCTGATCCTTTCCAACAGCGTCCGCGCCGCCGTCACCGGGTTCGCGCGCACCCTCGCCAACGAGGTCGCGCCCTGGGGGATCACCGTCAACAACGTCCTCCCCGGCTACACCCGCACCGAGCGGCTGGACGAGCTGTCCGCCTACACCAGCAAGGCGCGCGGGATCGAGCCCGGGGCGGTGTTCGCGAAGTGGGAGTCCGAGACGCCGATGGGGCGGGTGGGGGAGCCGCGCGAGTTCGCGGCGGTGGTCGCCTTCCTCGCCTCCGAGCGGGCCAGCTTCGTCACCGGGACCTCCATCCCGGTGGACGGCGGGTGGGTGCGCTCGCTCCTGTGAGCGCGTCCTCTCCGGAGGACAGCCGGGAAAGGGGTTAAGAAAGATTTAATGGGTCTTTCGCCAACGCTGGGGTGGGCACGCGTGTAAACCAGTGCAGAGCAACCCGATCGGTTGCTGGTTCACCCCAACGCAACGAGAGAACCATGAACGTTCGTACCTTCGCGGTCGCGCTCGCCCTGGTGGGCGCTCCGCTCCCGGTCCTGGCCCAGAGCCCCGCAGCCCCGGTACCCGCGCAGCAGCGCGCGCACGCCATGCACGCCGGCCAGGGGCAGCGCGGCTTCCGCGACCCGGTCGCCCGGCTCCTGGCCCGCCGCGACCAGCTCGGCCTCACCTCCGACCAGGCCTCGCGCCTGCAGGCCATCGGCCAGCGCTACGAGGCGCGGAACCGGCCGGTGCTCGACCGGATGCGCACCCTCCGGCCGTCCACCGCCCAGCGTCAGCCGGGGCAGCCCCGCACGCAGCCGACCGACGCGCAGAAGCAGCAGCGCAAGGCCGCGCGCGAGCAGGCCCGTCCGCTGATGCAGCAGCTCCGCGAGAGCCGCAAGGCCGAGCGGAAGGAGATCGAGGCCGTCCTCACCGACGCCCAGAAGCAGCAGCTCAAGAGCTGGCGCAAGGAGCAGCGGGCCCAGGGGCGGGAGGGCCGTCGCCAGGGCCAGCAGCAGGGCGCCTGACCCGGACCGGAGTAGACGGGCAGGACAGGAACGTGGCGGCACCGCGACCCGCGGTGCCGCCACACTCGTTTCCGCCACCCGCGATCCTCCCGGAGCGCACTCGCAACCCGAAGCCGGGTACAGGGGTATGGCATCCGGAGACATCGCGTGGAAGCACCCCCGAAGGAAAGAAGCAGCCGCATGAGAACAGGAATCCCCCTCGCCGCCACGCTCGGACTGGCGCTGTTCGCCGGCCCCGGTCTCCCGGCCTGCGCGGCACAGGAAGCCATGCCGATGCACGGCGGGCACATGCACCACGCGGAGGCCCCGGTCGCCGCGCCCACACTCACCGCAAAGGCCCGGGCGCAGCTCGGTGAGGCGCGCCGCGCCACCGCCGCCCTCGCCACCCCGGAGGCCGCCGTCGCCGCCGGCTACCGCCCGATGTTCGGGTACGTCCCGCTCCAGGGCGAGCACTACGTCCGCCTGGACCTGGTGGCCGGCGACCACTTCGACCCCGCGCAGCCGTCGGTGCTCATGTTCGCGCCGATGGACGGCAGGCCGAAGCTGGTGGGGGTGGCCTATGCCTACGCGCACCCGGCCGGTGCTCCCGTCCCCAGCGGCTTCGACCACGCAGAGGACGTGTGGCACACGCACCCGGAGCTGTCCCGGTCGCCGGACCGGGAGCTGGTGATGATGCACGCCTGGTTCGTGGACACCCCCGGCGGCCCGTTCGCGCGCCACCACCCCGGCCTCCCCTACCTGGCCGCCGGGCTGACCCAGCCCGCGCCGTCCGTCTGGAGCACCCCGGCCGCCGCGGAAAAGGCGTACGCGCTGGGGCTGGCGCTCGCCCAGGTGACCGAGCCGCCGCTCCCCTTCAAGGTGCTCGACCAGCGCGGGGGCGACGCCCTGCGGCAGAAGACCGAGCCACACCGCCAGGCCATCCGGGCGCTGGTCCCCGGGCTGAAGCAGGCGCAGCGGTCCGGCGACCGCGCCGCCTACGACCGCCTGGCCGCCGAAGCCGTCGCACACTCCCAGGCCGTGCTCGACGCTTACCGCCAGGCAGCGGGCAGGTCGCCCTGGAGCCAGCGGGCCCTCGACCGTACGCTGAACGAGTTCATGGGCAGGGAAGAAGCCCACGCCCACTCGATGTAGCCGAAACGTGAAGCCCCCGGAGAGCCGAGTTCCCCGGGGGCTTCGCCGTAGCAAAGAAGTGTAAAACAGTTCCCTCGCCGGAGCGGCCCGACGCGCGCATCCCCACCCGCTACCCGCCGGTCCCCCGGGAAGTACCCCCGTCCTCGGCCTCGCCGTCCGCGTCCAGCGGCACCGAGCCCGCGCGCATCGGGTCCAGCACGTCGCTGATCTGCAGTACGTCCGCCATCTGGCGGGTGTCCCCGTCCAGCACGTCCCACGAGCGGACCGTCCAGGCGCTGGGCTCGATCCCCTGCTCCCGCTCGTCCTTTTCGCTCATCTCCGCCACCGCCTCCGCCACCTCGCGGGAGGCGCACACCGACGAGAGCGCCGGGCAATTCTCCCCCGGCAGCCGCTGGAAGACGCACCACACCTTGTGAGCCATGCTCGCAGCCCCGCGCAAAGGGTTCACCCGCCACCCCGGCTCCGGAAACGCGAAAGGGGAGCCGGCCGGCTCCCCTTCTGCACGATCCGTGACCGCGGGCGCTCAGTCCAGCTCGGTCGGGTGCCGCTGTCCCCGGCCGCGGAGCCCCAGGGCCATCCCCAGCGGCGAGATCGCCAGGAGGATCAGCCACATCCGGGTCGTCCCCGAGGTCTCGTGGCGCCTCTCCATCGCCGGCACCAGCGCGCCCGGCTGGTCCGCCTTGCGGGACAGCGTCTGCATCGGCGATCCCTGCGCCGGCACGACCGGGTGCGCCTCGGAGGGAGCCGGCGGCTCGGGGGCGCCCACCTTCGCCAGGTACGCCCGCATCGGCCCGGGGAAGACCGCCACGTGGTAGTGCGGCGGGTGCACCTCGCGGGTCACGTCCAGGACGCCCTGCTTTTCCAGCCCCAGCAGCGTGCTCTCCAGCCACACCTTGCACTTGGGCGTCTGCTTGGCCCGCACGTCCATCGCCATCCCCGCCGGGTGCACCGACAGGTTGCTGGCGTTGGAGGGCTGCCGCGCCTCGGGGCGGGTCAGGCTGGTGACCACCAGCTGCTCGCCGCACCCCTGGCGGTACTCCCGCCCCAGGTACTCGATGAAGGCGTGCACCTCCGGGCGGGTGTAGGCGAACGAGACCCCCTTGGCGAGCGTGTAGTCCGCGTTCCCGGCCACCGGCACCAGGAAGCCCTTCGCGACGTATTCCTTCACCTGTTCCGGGGTGCGGAGGAAGGAGTAGGCGTTCTCCTTCGCGATCTCGTTCTGGCGGACCATCGATTCGTGCGAGCCCCTGAGGGTCACGCCGACGTCGGCGCGGGCCGGGAGGGCGAAGCTGGTCAGGAGCAGAGCCGTCAACGCTGTATTTCGAAGCATCACATCACCCTCGGTCGATTCGAAAGCTACGCCACCTTCCGCCGCCCCTCGGCACCCGTGCGTGGATGTCCATGTCCCATATCAATTTACATACCACGTTCGGAAACGTTGGGTTCCGCCATGAAGGGCCGGCGAGTTGAAGAACCGACCCCGCTCCGCTACCTTGGGGCGATTCGTCACGGGAACACGCAAACGCGCCGGGGACAGGGACATCGTGGACAGCACCGCCATCGAGAACGCCGCCGTGGAAGGGACCTCCGCCACGCAGGGGCAGGACTTCATCCGGGCCATCGTCGCCGACGACCTGAAGTCCGGGAAGTACCCGACCATCGTCACCCGCTTTCCGCCGGAGCCCAACGGGTTCCTGCACATCGGGCACGCCAAGTCCATCGTGCTCAACTACGGGATCGCGAAGGAGACGGGAGGGCGCTTCAACCTGCGCTTCGACGACACCAACCCGGAGACGGAGGACGTCAGCTACGTCGAGTCGATCATCGACACGGTGCGCTGGCTGGGCGCGGACTTCGGGGAGCAGGTCTTCTACGCGGCGGACTACTTCGACGCGATGTACCGCTTCGCCGAGTTCCTGGTCGAGCGGGGGCTGGCGTACGTGGACAGCTCCACCGAGGAGGAGATCCGCGAGGCGCGCGGCACCGTGACCGAGCCGGGGCGCCCCACGCGCTTCCGCGACCGCTCGCACGAGGAGAACCTGGACCTTTTCCGGCGGATGCGCGCGGGTGAGTTCCCGGACGGCTCGCACGTGCTGCGGGCGAAGATCGACCTGGCGTCGAAGAACATGCTGCTGCGCGACCCGCTCCTGTACCGGATCCGCCACGCGCACCACTACCGCACCGGCGACCGGTGGTGCATCTATCCGCTGTACGACTACGCGCACCCCATCGAGGACGCCATCGAGGGGATCACGCACTCGCTGTGCACGCTGGAGTTCGACAACAACCGTGCCGTCTACGACTGGACGGTGGACCACTGGCAGGACTTCGTGCGCTCCGAGGGGGGCACCCCCGCCCGGCCGCACCAGTACGAGTTCGCGCGGGGGAACCTGGACTACACGGTGATGAGCAAGCGCAAGCTGCTCGAGCTGGTGAGGGGGGGGTACGTGAGCGGGTGGGACGACCCGCGCATGCCCACCCTCGCCGGGCTGCGCCGCCGCGGGGTGACCCCGGAGGCGATCCGCGCCTTCTGGGAGCGGATGGGGGTGGCCAAGTTCAACAGCCGCGTGGACATCGGGAAGCTGGAGTTCGCCATCCGCGACGACCTCAACCACCGTGCGCCGCGCGTGCTGTGCGTCCTCCGCCCGCTGAAGGTGACGCTCACCAACTACCCGGAGGGGGAGTCGGAGGAGCTGGACGCCTCGTACTGGCCGCACGACGTGCCGAACGAGGGGTCGCGCCCGCTCCCCTTCTCGCGCGAGCTGTTCATCGACCGCGACGACTTCATGGAGAACCCGCCCAAGGGGTTCTTCCGCCTCTCGCCCGGGGGCGAGGTGCGGCTGCGGTATGCGTACGTGATCCGCTGCGACGAGGTGATCAGGGACGGGAGCGGCGAGGTGGTGGAGCTGCGCTGCTCGTACGACCCGGCCACCCGCGGCGGCAACACGCCGGACGGGCGGCAGGTGAAGGGGACGATCCAGTGGGTCTCGGCCGCGCACTCGCTCCCCTGCGAGGTGCGGCTGTACGACCGACTCTTTTCCGTCCCCGATCCGGAAGCGGGCGACGGCGACTTCAAGGAACACCTGAACCCCGAGTCGCTGGTGGTGGTGCGGGGCGCTCGGATCGAGCCCGGCGTGCGCGGCGACGCCCCGGGGAGCCGCTACCAGTTCGAGCGGGTGGGCTACTTCTGCTCCGACCCAGTGGACTCCACGGCCGACCGGCTGGTGTTCAACCGCACGGTCACCCTGCGCGACACCTGGGCGAAGGCCGCGCAGCCGGCCGCAGCCCCGGCCGCGAAGCGGAAGCCGGAGCCGCGCGAAAATGCCGCCCCGCGCGACGCGAAGCCGCGGGAGCGCGCCGCCGCCCCCGTCGCCCGCACGCCGGAGATGGAGGCCGCCCGCGCGCGGTACGAGGGCGAGCTGGGGCTGGCGCCGGTGGAGGCGGACCTGCTCACCCGCGACCCCGGCTTCGCGGAACTGTTCGAGGGGACCGTGGGGCTGGGCGCCGCCCCGAAGTCCGCGGCCAACTGGATCGTGAACGTGCTAATGCTGGAATTGAAGGAGCGCGGGATCAACGAGATC
>JAFAYN010000625.1 GCA_019240375.1 Gemmatimonadota bacterium | reverse complement strand
CGTCGAGCCGGAGGTGTAGATCGTGTACGCGACCTGCTCCGGATCGACTTCGACCGCCTCACTGGAGCACGCCTGAATCTGCTCCCACTCGGTGTCGAGGCGTACTACCTCGGCGCCGTGCTCCGGGAGGAGGCCAATCAAGCGCTCCTGAGTGAGGAGCACATGCGTGCCGGCGTCAGCCAGGATGTAGCCGATGCGCTCGGCCGGGTACACCGGGTCCAGCGGCAGGTAGGTCGCCCCTGCTTTGAGCACGCCCAGAAGCGCGACCACCATCTCGGGCGAACGCTCCACTAACACTCCGACCCGCGTCTCCGCGCCGACGCCACGTGTGCGCAGGTAGGCGGCGAGCGCGCCGGAGAGCCGATCCAGCTCGGCATAGGTCAGCGATTCGCCGTCGTACTCCACCGCGACGGCATCCGGCGTGAGGGCGGCCTGAGCGGCGATCAGCTCGTGGATGCAGCGCTCGCGCGAGTACGCCTGCTCCGTCGCGTTCCACTCCACCAGCATCCGCCGGTCGTCCGCGCCGAGCACGTCCAGCTCGGACAGGCGCCGCTCCGGAGCCGCCGTCATCCCCTCCAGCAGCAGGCGGAAGCCCTCCAGCATCCGCTCCACCGTCGCACGGTCGAACAGCTCCGTACGGTACACGAGCGTCCCTTCGATCCCGCCGTTGCTCTCGGCAAGGGTGAGGTCCAGGTCGAAACGGGCGGTGGCACCGTGGACCCGCATCGGCTCCGCATCCACCGCTCCGAGCCGCAGCTCGCCTCGCTCCAGGTTCTGGAAGGTGAACATCACCTGGAAGAGCGGCGTGTACGCCAGGCTGCGCTCCACGCCCAGCGCCTCGACCAGCCGCTCGAACGGAAGGTCCTGGTGCGCGTGCGCTCCCAGGGCGGCGTCACGCACGCGCCGGATCGCCTCGGCGACGGTGGGATCGCCGTGCAGCGAGGTGCGCAGGACGAGCGTGTTGACGAACAGGCCGATCAGCCCCTCCACCTCCACCCGCGTGCGGCCGGCGACCGGCGTTCCCACGCTGACGTCGTGCTGTCCCGTGTACCGGGACAGCAGCACCTGCCAGGCGGCGAGGAGCGCCATGTACGGCGTGGCGCCCTCGCGCCGGGCCAGCGCCCGCAGCGCGTCCGCCGTCTCCGGCGCCAGCGAGAAGGCGACGCTCGCGCCGGCGCTCCCCATCACCGCGGGCCGGGGGCGGTCGGTCGGCAGCTCCAGCACGGGCGGCACCCCGGCGAGCGCGTCGCGCCAGTAGGCGATCTGCGCGTCCAGCACTTCGCCCGACAGGTACTCACGCTGCCAGGCGGCGTAGTCCGCGTACTGCACCGGGAGCGGGGCGAGCGCGGGCTCCACCCCGGCGGTGAAAGCCCCGTACAGGACGCTGACCTCGCGCGTCAGCACCCCCATGCTCCACCCGTCGCTGACCACGTGGTGAACCGTGAAGATCGCGACGTGCTCGGCCTCCGCGACGCGCACCAGCACCGCGCGCAGCAGCGGCCCCGCGGCCAGGTCGAAGGGACGGGCCACCTCCTCGCGGACAGCGCGCTCGATCTCGCCCGTGCCCGCCCCGAACGTCTGCGCCAGGTCGAGCACCCGCAGCTCCACCGGCGCGGGGGCGTCGATCACCTGGACGGGGATCCCCTCCGCGGCGACGACGCGTGTGCGCAGCGTCTCGTGCCGGCGCACCAGCTCGTCCAGGCTGCGCCGGAGCGCGCCGACGTCCAGCTCGCCCCGCAGCCGCAGCACGGCGGGCATGTTGTACGCGCCGGTCCCGGGCTGGAGCTGGTCCAGGAACCAGAGCCGCTGCTGCGCGAACGAGAGCGGGAGCGTCCCCTCGCGTGGGACGCGCACCAGCGGCGGGGCCTGCACCGTCGCGCCCCCGGAGCGCAGCACGTCGACGCAGCGGGCGAGGTCGGCGAGCGCGGCGGCCTCGAAGATGGCGCGCAGCGGCAGGTCGATCCCGAAGGCCTCGCGAACCCGGGAGACCACCTGCGTCGCCAGGAGCGAGTGCCCGCCCAGCTCGAAGAAGTGATCACGCGAGCCGACCTGCTCCACGTGCAGCACCTCCGCCCAGATCCCCGCCAGGATCTGTTCCGTCGTCGTGTCCGGCGCGACGTACTCCCGCCCGGCAATCGCCCCGATCTCCGGGGCCGGCAGTGCTCTGCGGTCCACCTTGCCGTTGGGCGTCAGCGGCAGCGCTTCCAGCGTGACGAACGCGCTCGGCACCATGTACTCCGGCAGGCTCTCCCGCAGCGCGCTCCGCAGCTCGGTCGAGGACAGATCGCCGTCCACGGCGAGGTAGGCGACCAGCCTGCGGTCGCCCGGCACGTCCTCCCGCGCGACGACCACCGCCTGGCGTACCTGCGGCTGCTTCTGCAGCGCCGCCTCGATCTCGCCCAGCTCGATGCGGAAGCCGCGGATCTTCACCTGGAAGTCCGCGCGTCCCACGTACTCCACCTCCCCGTCTGCACGGTACCTCGCCAGGTCGCCCGTGCGGTACATCCGCGCGCCGGTCTCCCCCACTTCGGGGAGGAAGCGCTCGGCGGTCAGTTCTGGCCGGTGCAGGTAGCCGCGCGCCACGCCCTCGCCTGCGATGTACAGCTCGCCCGCCGCGCCCAGCGGCACCGGGTTCAGGTGCGCGTCCAGCAGGTACAGCCGCGTGTTGGCGATGGGGCGGCCCACCGGTGGCACCGCATCGGCCTCGACGCGGTGGAGGGTGGACCAGATGGTGGTCTCGGTGGGACCGTACAGGTTCCACAGCTCGGCCACGCGCGGGCGCAGCTGCCGCACGAGGTCGGCATCCAGCGCCTCGCCTCCGCAGAAGGCACGCAGGTGTGCGTTGCCGCTCCAGCCGTCGGCCAGCAGCATGCGCCAGGTGGCCGGCGTCGCCTGGAGCACCGTGGCGCCGCTACTCTCGATCCGCTCGGCCAGCAGCCGCGCATCCGCCGCCGTCTCGCGCGAGGCGATCACGACGCGAGCGCCCGTGAGCAGGGGGAGGAACAGCTCCAGGCCGGCGATGTCGAAGGAGAGCG
>JAFAYN010000573.1 GCA_019240375.1 Gemmatimonadota bacterium | reverse complement strand
AGTTGATCACCACCAGGTCGAAGTAGCCCTCCGGGATCCCGGTGAAGTCGTCGGCGGTGCGCTCCAGGAGCGTCACCTGCGGCAGCTCGCGGCCGGGGCGGTCGAGCTGCGCCCGGAGGTACGCGATGGCCGTGGCGGCGAAGTCGGCGCCCCAGTACTCCTCCGTTTCCGGCGCGACGCGGAAGAGGAGGAGCCCCGTCCCGCACCCGATCTCCAGCACGCGGCGCGGACGCAGGGCGCGGATGCGGTCGGCGGCGTGCTCCACCCACTCGCGCATCTCCACGTCGGGGATCGGCTCGCCGGTGTAGCTGCTGTTCCAGCCGACGATGTTGAAGGCCGGGTCCTCGTCCGCGGCGTGGCCGCCGTAGGTGTCGCCGAAGAGCGACTCCCACTGCTGGACGTGCTCCCGCTGGAACTCGGCCTGCGGCGCGCCGGCTCCGCCCTCGTCGGCGGGGACCACGTAGCCGACCAGGCGCCGGTCGCCGGGGGTGTCCTCGCGGACCAGCACCACGGCTTCCTGCACCTCGTCGTGCTCCAGCAGCACGTTCTCGATCTCGCCCGGCTCGATGCGGAAGCCGCGGATCTTGACCTGCGTGTCCACCCGCCCCAGGAACTCCAGCTCCCCGTCGGCCGTCCAGCGCACCCGGTCACCCGTGCGGTACATGCGCGCGCCCCCGGCACCGGCGAAGGGGTCGGGCTGGAACTTGTCCGCCGTCAGCTCGGGACGGCCCAGGTAGTCGCGCGCCACGCTCGCCCCGCCGATGCACAGCTCGCCCGGGACGCCCACCGGAACCGGCTGCAGGGCGCGGTCGACCACGTACAGCGTGGCGTTCCCCAGCGGGTGCCCCACCCACTGCCGGCGCGCCGCCGCCTCGCGCACCTCGTGCGAGGCGCAGATGATGGTCCCCTCGGTGGGGCCGTACAGGACGTGGATGACCGCGGTGGCGAAGACCTCGCGCATCTCCTCCAGCAGGTCGGGCGCGACGGCGTCCCCGCCGACGAACACCTGTCGCATGCGGGGGAGGGTGCGCCCGGAGGCGCGCAGCACCAGCGCGATCTGCCGCATCAGCGCGGGGACCGCGTGCAGCGCCGTGCACCCGGCGAGGGTGTCCACCAGCTGCTCCGTTTCCAGCACCTCCTCGCGGGGGAGGACGCGGACGCTCCCGCCGGCCAGCAGGGGAAGGATGCTCTCGAAGAGCCAGATGTCGAACGAGAAGCTGGCCAGGCTCGGGACCACGTCGTCGCCGCGGAAGCCGAACGCCTCCAGGCTGGCGCGCAGGGTGTGGAGCAGGCTCCCATGGGTGACGCGCACCCCCTTGGGGCGGCCGGTGGAGCCGGAGGTGTAGATCACGTACGCCAGCCCCTCCGGCGCGAGGGCCACCTCCGGCGCGCGGTCGCTCCCGCCCGCGATGCGCTCCGCGTCGGCGTCCAGCAGGAGGAGGCGGGCGTCGTGCGGGGGGAGCGCTTCGCGCAGGCGCTCGCGGGACACCAGCACCGGGACCGCCGCGTCCTGGAGGAGGTAGGCCAGCCGCTCGGGGGGGTAGCTGGGGTCGAGCGGGACGTAGGCGCCGCCGGCCTTCCAGACGCCCAGGACCGCCACCAGCAGGTCGGGGTCGCGCTCCAGGCATACGCCGACCGGGGTCTCGCCCGCGACGCCGAGGGCGCGCAGGGCGTGGGCGAGCCGGCTGGAGCGCCGGTCCAGCTCGGCGTAGGAGATCGGGCGGTCGCCGTCCCACGCCGCGGGGGCGTCGGGGGTGCAGGCCGCCTGCTCCGCGAAGAGGTGCGGGACGAGGCGTTCCGTCGGGTACGCGCGCGGCGCGTTCCACTCCGCCAGGAGCTGGTGCTCCTCGGCGGGGCCGATCAGCCGCAGCTCGGAGATGGGACGGTCGGGGTTGACCACCGCCGCTTCCAGGAGGAGGCGGAAGTGCTCGGCCATCCGGTCCATGGTGGACGCGTCGAACAGGTCCGTCCGGTAGGTCAGGTTGCCGGCGATCAGGTCGTCTCGCTCGCTGAGCGTGACCCCGATGTCGAACTTGGCGCCGGACTCGCCGCCCGCGAGCGCTTCCATCTCCACGTCGCCCAGGGCGAGCGCCCCCCGATCCATGTTCTGGAGGGTGAACATGACCTGGAAGAGCGGGTTGTGCATCAGGCTCCGCTCGGGGGCCAGCTCCTCCACCAGCCGCTCGAAGGGGAGGTCCTGGTGCTGGTAGGCGCCCAGTGTGGTCTCCCGCGCCCGTCCCAGCAGCTCGCGGAAGCTCGGGTCGCCCGACAGCTCGCCGCGCAGCACCAGGGTGTTGACGAAGAAGCCGATCAGCGGCTCCAGCTCCGCCCGGGTGCGGTTGGCGATGGGGGTCCCCACCACCACGTCGTCCTGGCTGGCGTAGCGCCCCAGCAGCGTCTGCCAGGCCGCGAGGAGCGCCATGAACAGCGTGGCGCCCTCGGCCCGCGCCAGCTCCCGCAGCGCCTGCGTGGCTTCCGGCGACAGGATGAAGCGGCGCCCCTTTTCCGAGACGCCCAGTGCGGTGCGGCGCGGGTGGTCGGTGGGGAGCTCCAGGATCGGGGGCGCCCCGGCCAGGCGCTCCCGCCAGTAGGCGAGCTGCGCCTCCAGCGTGTCGCCGGTGAGCCGCTCCCGCTGCCAGGTGGCGAAGTCGGCGTACTGCACCGGCAGCTCGGGGAGGGGCGACTCCGCGCCGCGCGAGTACGCCTCGTACAGCGCCGAGATCTCGCGCGTCAGCACTCCCATGCTCCACCCGTCGCTGATGATGTGGTGCATGGTGAAGCAGAGCGCCCACTCCTCGGGCCCCATCCGGATCAGGAGGGCGCGCAGGAGCGGCCCGCGGGTCAGGTCGAAGGGGTGCTGCCCCTCCTCGCGCACCCGGCGGAGGGTTTCCGCCCGGCGGGTCTGCTCCGGGAGGGTGGTGAGGTCGACGACGGGGAAGGGGACCGGCGCCGCGGGGAGGATCACCTGCACCGCCTCGCCGCCGCCCTGGTCGACCAGGGCGGTGCGGACCGCCTCGTGGCGGCGCACCAGCTCCGTCAGGCTGCGCTGCAGCGCCGGGACGTCCAGCACCCCGCGGAGCCGCAGGGCGAAGGGCATGTTGTAGGCGGAGCTGCGCGGGTCGAGCTGGTGGATGAACCAGAGCCGCTGCTGCGCGAAGGAGAGCGGCGCGGGGCCGTTCCCGGCGCGCCGCGGGATCCGCTGCGAGGCCGCCCGCTCCATCCGCCACTTCCGCAGCAGGAGGAGCCGCTCCGGGGAGAGCCGGTCCAGCGCCGCGCTCCCTCCGGCGGCGGCCTCCCCGCCCCCGTTCGCCTCCGCCTCCCCGGCCGCTCCCTCGTGCGCTCCCATCTCCTCCTCCGTTCGCATCGTCGTCTCCACGTGCTCCGCCAGGGCCGCCACCGTGGGCGCCTCGAACACGGCGCGCAGCGGCACCTCCACCCCGAACGTTTCCCGCGCGTGGGAAGTGACCCGCGTGGCGAGCAGGGAGTGCCCGCCCAGGTCGAAGAAGGAGTCGTGGATCCCCACCCGCTCGCGGTTGAGGACCCTCGCGAAGATCTCCGCCAGCGCGGCTTCCACCGGGGTGCGCGGGGGCGCGTGCTCCGCCTCGCCCGGGACGGCGTCGGGGGCGGGAAGTGCCCTGCGGTCCACCTTGCCGTTGGGCGTCAGCGGCAATTCCGGGAGAGCCACGAAGGCGCCCGGCACCATGTACTCCGGCACCCGGCGCCGCAGCCACGTCCGCAGCTCGCCCGCGTCCGGGGCTTCCATCCCCTCCCCGGCGACCACGTAGGCGACCAGCCGCCGGTCGCCGGGGACGTCCTCGCGCACCAGCACCACCGCGTCGCGCAGGGCCTCGTGCGCTCGCAGCGCCGTCTCGATCTCCCCCAGCTCGATGCGGAAGCCCCGCACCTTCACCTGGAAGTCCGTCCGCCCGAAGTACTCCAGCTCCCCGTCCGCGCGCCAGCGGACGCGGTCCATCACCCGGTACATCCGCCCGCCCGGCTCGCCGAAGGGGTCCGGCAGGAAGCGCTCCGCCGTCAGGTCAGGACGATTCGCGTAGCCGCGCGCCAGCCCGTCGCCGGACAGGTACAGCTCGCCGACGACGCCCAGGGGAACCGGCTGGAGCCCGCCGTCCAGCAGCACGT
>JAFAYN010000482.1 GCA_019240375.1 Gemmatimonadota bacterium | reverse complement strand
AAGAGCGGCGGGCACTGAGGAGCCTGTGCCATGCCTTTTCAGCGCGGCTCTATGATGCGGAGGCAGGCGAGTTCATCGAGCACGAGTTCTAACCATCCGTCCAGGCCGACGCCGCTTTGCGGCGCGGCTTGGCTCAGGTGTTGAAGGCGTCCGGCGCGTGGGAGGTAGAAAGATGGCGACGCTCGACGAGCACGAACTCCCCTGTCTTTACCTGCTCTGGCCCGACCACCCGTTGTCCGAGCCGTCCCGTGGCGAGCTGCCCGCGGGGTATGTTTCGCGCCCCTACGCCGCCGGCGACGACGCCGCGCTGCGCCGGCTTCTCGAGCTCGAAGGGTGGGCGATGACGGACGAGGAGTGGCAGGACTACAAGGATAGAATCCTGCCCGATGGTCTGTTCGTCATCGTCCACACAGGTACCGGGGCCGTGGTGGCCACCGCCGGGGCGGTCCACAACCCGAACGCCGGAAGGGGCTATTTCCCGTTCGGCGGAGAGCTGGCGTATCTGGTCGTCGACCCTGGGCACAGGGGGAAGCGTCTGGGCCACCACGTTTCGGCCATGGTGGTCGGGCGGTTCATCTCGGCGGGGTACAGGAGCATCCGCGTCTGCGTGCAGGGTTTCCGCTCGGCGGCGATCAGGACGTATCTGAGGCTGGGGTTCGTTCCGCTGCTGAACACCGAGGAGGTACGCCTGCGCTGGCGGCGAATCCATGAGCAGGTCGGCTGGCCGTTCGAGCCCGAGAGGTAGCCCCTCGGATCCATCGTCCTGCGATTCCATACCATCCCCTGGACACGCCGGTGCAGGATAGTTCTTCTCGCCCGGCAGGGATGACCTCGTTCTCCGGTACGCATGCTCAGAGTACTCCTCCGACTCGTCGCGGACACGGTGGTCGTCGCGGCCGCGCTGTTCGGCGCGGCTGGCACGCTGGCGTGGCGCCGCGCCTGGCTGCTGCTTGCCGTGCTGCTCGCGGTCCGGGTCGGCAGCGCGGTCGCCGTGTTCCGCGTCAACCCGGCGCTGCTCCGGGATCGCGCCACGGTCCTCGTCCACCGCGATCAGCCCTGGGCCGACCGGCTGATCCTGCTCGCCTTCATGGCGACGTCGTTCCTCGGCCTGCCCGCCGTGGCGGCGCTCGACGTGTTCCGCTGGCACGTGCTACCGGGGCCGCCGCTACCGCTCACCACCCTGGGACTCGCCCTGTTCGCGCTGGGCTGGGTGATCATCGCGCTGTCCCTCCGGGCGAATGCGTTCGCGGTCGCCGTCGTACGCGTCCAGGAGGAGCGCCGGCACAGCGTAGCGGATTCGGGAGTCTACCGGGTCGTCCGGCATCCGATGTACGCGGGAAGCCCGTGCGTGAACGTGGGGCTGAGTCTGTGGCTTGGATCGTATGCCGCCGCACTGCTCGCGGTCGTTCCGCTCGGGTTGCTGGTGGCGCGGATCGGGCTGGAGGAGCGTGTCCTGCGGCGCGATCTGCCGGGCTACGGCGAGTACGCGCAGCGCGTGCGGTACCGGCTGCTGCCGGGCATCTGGTGACGAGGGTACCGCCGCGGCTGAACTCGGGCGCTCGGCCGTGAAGCCGTCGTCCTGCGATTCCACACCATTCATCCGCCCATGACCCCAGAGGGGCAGCACCCGGGATCCCACCCGTCGTCGCCGCTGTACCTGCTCGCGTCCGCCCCGGCGCTCGCCCTGGGCGTGCTGGTCATGCGCGCGTCCGACGTTCCCGCGGCCGCGTGGGGCCAGAACGTCGCCGCGTGGGCGGCGGGCGCACTTCTATGCCTGGGCCTCGGCGTCCGGCGAACCCGAACCTCTCCTCCGTCGTCCGGCTGGGCCGACCTCGCCGCGCTGCTCACGCTTGGAGCACTGGTCGCGACCCTGCTCGCGCCGGGGATGGACGGGGTTCACCGGTGGGTGCGGCTCGGTCCGGTGCGCCTCCACACCGCGGCGGTCCTTCTCCCCCTCCTGCTCGTCGCGCTGGAGCGCCTCGCGCGGGTGCGAGGATGGTGGACCGCCTCGCTCCTGGCGGTGGGCGTGGTGCTCGCCCTGTTCCTCCAGCCCGACGCGGCGCAGGCCACGGCCTTCGCGGGAGCGGCGGGGATCCTGCTGCTCCCCGGGGCGGGACGCAGCGCACCGCGGTGGATCGCGCTCCTCTCCCTGTTGATCCTCGCCGGTCTGTCCTGGCTGCGCAGGGACCCGCTCGCGCCGGTTCCCCACGTGGAAGGGATCGTCGGGCTGGCCGGGAGCTTCGGGATGGGATGGGCGGTGGCGGCGGTCGTTTCGCTGCTGCTGCTCCCCGTTCCCTTTTTCCTGGCCGGGAGGGGACCCGGAAGGCGTACGGGCCTGGCGCTGGGCGCGTACGTGAGTATCACGTTTCTTGCTGCCTTCGTGGGCAGCTTCCCGGTTCCGGTGATGGGCTACGGCGTTTCCCCGATCATCGGATACCTCGTGGGGCTGGGGATTCTTCTGCGTACCACCTTTCCACGTGAGCACCCAGGTGTCTGACCTGCGCCGACTCCTCGCCTGGTCCGAGTTCCGCTTCGCGGCGCGCCGCCTCCGGCGCTCCCCGGGCTTCGCCGCCGCGGTGGTCCTGGTGCTCGCCATCGGGGTCGGCACCACGACGGCCATGTTCAGCCTGGTGAACGGGATCCTGCTCCAGCCGCTGCCGTACCCGGAACCGGGGCGCCTGGTGCGGCTGACGCATACCGTCGCCAACGCCGGCCACGCGACGGTGGACCAGTCCGACGCCACCGCCATGCTCTACCAGGACCGGGCGCAGGCCTTCGACGGGATCGCCGCCTGGCGATTCGACGACGGCGACCTGGGCGCCTCGGAGGCGGACCAGACCGCCGTTCGCGTCCGTGGCGCCCGCGTCACCGCGAACTTCTTCGACGTGCTGGGAGTCCGCCCCGCGATGGGCGGGACCTTCGCCCCGGGCGCGGACCGGCCCGGCGCGGCACGGGTCGTCGTGCTCTCGCATCACCTCTGGCGGGAGCGCCTTCACGGAGACCCCGGCGCCATCGGTCGGCAGATCGTCGTGAACGACGTCCCGCGCACCATCGTCGGGATCATGCCACCGGGCTTCGCGTACCCCGCGCGCCAGGTCGAGCTCTGGCTCCCGCTCGCGCTCGACCCGGCACACACCCGGCCCGCCACCCTCAACCTCGTCGGCATCGGACGGCTCCGGCGGGGCGTGTCGCCCGAGGCGGCGCGGGCCGACCTCGTGCGGGTGCTGACCTCCGTCGGCGGCGAGTCTTCGGCGACGTGGCAGGGAGCGCACGTCACGCCGCACGTCCAGTCGCTGCGGGACTCGATCGTCGGCCCCGTCTCGCACCTGCTCTGGTTCGTGTTCGGGAGCGTGCTGCTCGTGCTCCTCGTCGCGTGCACCAACGTGGCCGGGCTCATGCTGGTGCGCGCCGAGCGCGCGCAGGTGGAGCTGGCCGTCCGCGCGGCGCTCGGCTCCGGCCTGACGGGGATGCTCGCGCTGACGCTGAGCGAATCGGTGCTGTTGAGCGTCCTGGGCGGCGGCGCCGGCGTGCTGCTGGCGGTGGCGGCCATGCGGGTGGTGCCGAGCACGGGCACGGCGCTCTCGCTCCCGCGGCTGGAGGAGGTCGGGGTCGACGCGCCGGTCCTGCTCTTCGCGCTGGGGATCACCGCGTTCTGCGCGCTGTTCGTGAGCGTGCTCCCGCTCCTCCGCGCGCGCCGGGTGCCCATCGCGCAGCTGCTCCGAGGTGGCGGCTCCGGGCGGACGGGTGGCCGCTCGCCTCAGCGGAGGCGCGACGCCCTGGTCGTCTCCCAGATCGCACTGGCCGTGGTGCTCGTCGCCCTGTCGGGGCTGACGACGCGCAGCTTCCTGCGCCTGCAGGAGGTGCGGCCCGGGTTCGACGCCGACCGGGTCGTCACCTCCCGTGTCCTGCTCCCCTACGCCAGGTACGGCGCCTCGCGGCGCCTGGACTTCTTTGAGTCCCTGACCCGCGAGGCACGGGCGCTCCCGGGGACGCGGAGCGTGGCGCTGACCGACTGGGTGCCGCTCAGCGGCGACCAGCACGCCCAGGCGATCGACGTGGAGGACGATCCGTCGCAGGCGGCCACCGGCGGGGCCGAGCACCCGGTCGCGCACGTCGACGGCCCCTACTTCCAGACGCTGCGGATCCCGCTGCTCCAGGGCCGGACGTTCGGCCCCCAGGACGTCGCCCGTCCAGCGGACGAGGCGATCGTGAGCCGGGCCTTCGCCGAGCGGTACTGGCCCGGCGCGAGTCCGCTCGGCAGGCGCGTTCGTACGCTCGGGGGGCGCTGGTACACCATCGTCGGCGAGGTGGGAGACGTGCACTACGACGGGCTCGCGGAGCCCGCGAACGACATGGTGTACTTTCCCATCGTTGTGGCCTCGGAGCAGGGAGACGGGGCGAACCTCCCGCCCGCGCTCTCGCTGGTGGTGCGCACCGATGCCCGGGAGGGTGACGTGCTGTCGGGGATCCACCGGATCGTCCGCGCGCTCAATCCCGCCCTCCCGACCTACGACGAGGGCGCGCTGAGCGATCTCGTTCGCGACGCGTCGGCGCGCGCCCGCGCGCTGGTCGTGCTGCTCGCGATCGCGGGGATCGTGACGTCGCTCCTCGGGGCCGTGGGGCTGTACGGGATGATGGCGTACGGCGTCAGCATCCGCCGCCGCGAGCTGGGCGTCCGGATGGCGCTCGGCGCCCAGCCGGCGGACGTGAGCCGCATCGTCTCGCTGGGTGGCCTGCGCCTGGCGGGGATCGGCATCGTGATCGGGACGGCGTGCACGCTCGCCACGTCGCGGCTGGTGCGCGGGCTGCTCTACGGCGTGAGTCCGACGGACCCGGTGATCCTGACCGTGACGGCCGTCGCGCTCCTCGTCGTCGCGTTCGTCGCGAGCTGGATCCCCGCGCGCCGTGCGGCCGCCGTTCATCCAGCCGAGTCGTTGCGAGCGCTGTGACCGCCTGGGAGTGAGCCAGGAACAGGCGTCGCTGCCCGCGCGGGTGAACACCACGCATGCGGCGCGGCACGGGGCGAAGGCGCGAAGCGATAGAGCGCACGCCTGATAAGCGTGAGTGATGCGGCGGTGTGCCGCATGATCGTGGTAAGGCCGACATCCAAACATCCGAGAGGAGAAACGTGAGCAAGGTATTCGTCAACATCGGACTCAGTCTCGATGGCTACATGGCGCCGGAAGGGATGACCATGGACGACCCCGGGTACAAGGGCTGGGGCGCCAAGTGGGGTGCGCTGATGGGCTGGCTCATCAGCCAGCAGTACTTCCGCGAAAACCTAAATTTCGGGCCCGGCGGCGAAACCGGTCCGGTGAACGACATGGTTCGTCACACCATGGAGCGCACCGGCGCCAGCATCATGGGCAAGCGAATGTTCGACCAGGGCGAGGTCTCCTGGCCGGAGGAGGCTCCGTTCCACACCCCGGTGTACGTTCTCACCCATGAGAAGCGCGAACCCTGGGTGCGCCCCGGTGGGACGACCTTCTACTTCGTCAACGACGGGCCGGAGCGTGCCCTGGAGCTGGCTCGCGAATCCGCGGGCAGTCGCGACATTCGTATCTCAGGTGGAGCGGACGTGGTCCAGCAGTACCTGAACCTGGGTGTCGTCGAGGAGCTGGAAATCGCCCTGGCACCCGTGTTGTTCGGTGGCGGGCGGCGTCTCTTCGAGAACCTGGGCGAGCCGGGGCCGCAGTTCCGCATCGACAGGGTTCTCGATGGTCCAGCCGCCACGCACCTGCGGTATGTGCGTCAGTGAGGGCGGCGGTTGCAGCGGACGGTCCGCTGCAACCGCCGCTGAACCGGGACGTTAAACCAAGTTCATGAGAATGGGATAAGCATGCTGAGGGGGTGCCCTGTCGGCCATCCCCCTCAGAGAGGTCCGTACACCTCAAAGTGAGAAGAGCGCGTTAAGTCACCACGCGCTCTTCTCGGGGGCCCACCTTTATTGTTCTCTCCCTACGCCTGGAGCCTCCGAACATGCGACGCCGTAAGTCCTAATCTAGTTCTGGGGGTATCCAGGCCGCACCAATCAGGAGCTTCAAGAGAGAGGCAGGCAGACTCTGCATGAGTGACCATCCGCCCTGCGGCTGCATCAAGTACATCTATTGCAACCGTGTTCAGGATTCTGTGCACAAGGTCGCGGAAGGTCCCTTCAACAGGGTCGCTCCATTTATGGCTGTTCCGGGGTGTGATCTGGAGGCCGACAAGGCTATGATCCCGAAGGTCTATAGCGTACCGCACCTTTCGCGGTCCCCAACTCGTCACGTATCCATAAGAGCCGTTC
>JAFAYN010000428.1 GCA_019240375.1 Gemmatimonadota bacterium | reverse complement strand
CGGGTTCTCCTCGCTCGGCCCGCGCGCGGAGTGGCGCGTGAGGGGAACGCGGCCCCACGCGCTGATCGTGCGCATGAACGCCAGCGAGGACCCGGCTCACCCGGAGCGCATCACCTCCTACCTGGTCGTGTCCCGCATCGCGCCCCGGCGAAGCTGCGTCACCGCCATTCTCGCCCCCTCGCCCCATGCCAACGAACGTGCCCGCCGCGCCGCGGACTCCGCGGGTGAGCGGCCGTGCCTGGGTGAGCGGAAGTAAGGGAGCCGAAGAGGACCGGAGCACGAGCCGGTCCCGGCTCCGTGGAGCCGTCGGGCCGCTCGACCCTTGCCTCCATCCGAGAGTCCCTCCAACTTGCCCGGGGTGTGGCACCCGCACCCGAATCCTCGGAGCTCCCGTGCAGCCGGAAAGCCCTTACACACGCGTCGAGATCCTCCATGCCCTCGCCGACGTCGAGCAGGAGGTGGCCTCGTTCTTCGGCTCGCTCTCGGAAGACGAGTTCGTCCTGCGCGTCGGGGATGTGTGGACGCCCGCGGAGCACCTCCGGCACCTGAACACCTCCGTCAGCGCGGTCGCCCGCGGATTCTCCGCTTCGCGCTGGCTCCTGCGCCTGCGCTTCGGGCGCGCCCGTGCCCCTTCCCGCGGGTACGAGCAGGTCCGCGAGACGTACCGGACAGGGCTCGCCGGGGGCGCGGGGGCCACGGGGGAGTTCGTGCCCGCGCGTGAGGATCCGCCCGCCGCGCAGGTCGCGCAGCACCGGGCCGACGTCCTCGCGCGCTGGAAGCGTGTGAACGCGCGGCTGCGCGGTGCCCTCGAAAGCTGGAGCGAGCGCGACCTGGACCGTATCCGCCTGCCGCACCCGATCCTGGGAAAGCTCACCGCGCGCGAGATGCTCTTCTTCACGCTGTACCACGACCAGCACCACGTCGCCGCCGCCATGCGCCGGCTCCCCCGGTTCGACGGCGCTCCCTCCGCTCCCTGACGAACGACGCACCGCCGAATGGCATCGACGCGCTCCAGGTTGAAAGCGGCTCTCGGGATGGCTGCCGCCGGCATCGTGGTTGCCGCTCTCGTCCATTCGCACCCCGAACGGCTGCGCGCTCCCGCATGGGTCGCGTACTGCGCCGCGTCGTCGTTCGTCGTCGCCGGCGTGTCCGTTGCGGCCCGCGAGCTTGGCTTCCGCCGCGCCGCCGACGGGTTCATCTGTCTGTTGCTTGCCGCCCTCACCGCCATTCCGCTCTGGATCGCCTTCGGCGGGGGCCCGCGCCAGTGCGTAGTTCGGGGCGTCGACGTCGTGGGTCCGAGTTCGGAGTGGCTGTGCCGCGGGGTCTTCGGTTTCAGTTCCGCGGTCCTCGGGCTCATGCTCCTGCTCGCCGTGCGCAGCGTGCTCCGTCGTGGGCTGGCTGACTGACGATTCGTCCGGGCCGCCCCTTTGCGGCGCGGCCAGGCTCAATGTTCGTCTGTCCGGGAGGTGCGGATGACTCCAAGGAAAAAGCGACTCGGCAAGCTGTCCCCTCGCTACCGCTTCGCCCTGAACCCCTTCCCCGAGGTACGCTGGAGCAGGTGCCCGCGCTGCGAGAAACTGACGCACAACCGCAAGTTCCCGCTCCTGATCCACGTGGAGAAGCATGGCCCCGTGATCCTGGGGAAGACCTGCCGGTACTGTGCCCCATGCGAATTCATCATCGCACACCAGGCCGAGCTGGAGGCGGAGCTGGCCTACCTGTTCTCGCAGCGAGCGCCCGAAGTGGTGGGGAACCGGTACATGGTCATGGGCATCGTCGAGCGCAAGACATGGCAGAAGGGTCGGGATGCGCCACTCGGTTGGGAGGAATTGCTGGAGCACACGGCAGACATCAAGCAGTATTTCACCCTCCTCGATCCTCGTCCCCGCTGGATTCTCGCGGGGCCAGACCCCCAGGTTTGACGGGGCGGCCGCATGCGACGCCGGGTTGTTCGGACATCCGCCCCCACGAGCATGTGGATGGACCGTGGAAGAAGCCCTATCCCTTACCCCACATCGGAGGTTCACATGAAGCGAGTCACTGGCGTCGGCGGCATCTTCTTCAAGGCGAAGGATGCACCGGCGCTGCAGGCCTGGTACAAGCGTCACCTCGGCATCGACGTCCAGCCGTGGGGCGGCGCCGCATTCGATTGGACCGATTCGGACGGCAAGCCCACGGGCGGAACGACCGCGTGGTTGATCGCCCCGGAGACGAGCGACCAGTTCGCCCCGAGCGACGCCCCGTTCATGGTCAACTACCGCGTCGACGACCTCCACGCCCTGGTCGCGGCGCTCCGGGAGGAGGGCTGCAACGTCCTCGACAGAGTCGACGACTCCGAGTACGGCAAGTTCGGCTGGGTCATCGATCCCGAGGGAAACAAGGTCGAACTGTGGGAGCCACCCGCCGGTCAGTGAGGCGCACGCACACCAGGCTCCAGGGTCTGCTCACATCCGTCTGACGGCCAGACTTACACGGACTAGGAATTTCCGCATGAAGAATCTTTTCGAGCAGGCGGCGGCGGAGGAAGTGAGGGAGCGGCTGGCGCGCCTGAAGCCGGACAGCGAGCGCCAGTGGGGTAAAATGAACGCCGCGCAGGCGGTGGCGCACTGCGCCATGGGAATGGAGATGGCGCTGGGGGACTGGCGCCCACCGCGGATGCTGGTGGGACGCATCCTCGGCTGGATCATCAAGCCGCTGGCGCTCGGGAACGACGAGCCGATGCGCCGGAACTCGCCGACGGTGCCCAGCATGGTGCTGACGGACGAACGGGACTTCGGAAGGGAGCGGGAGCGGCTGCGCGGGCTGGTCGACCGGTTCGCGGCGGGCGGTCCGGAGGGCTGCACCACTCACCCGCACAGCTTCTTCGGGCGGATGACCCCGCAGGAATGGGCGATCCTGATGTACAAGCACCTCGACCACCACCTGCGGCAGTTCGGAGCGTAAAGCTCGGGGTCGTTTACATTGAAACGGTGGATATGAGCGACATCGAAGATCGAAGCCTGCGGCAGAAGCTCGCCGCCGTCCGGCGGCGGACGTGGATTCCGGAGGTGGTGGACGGGGATGGCGGGCGGGCCGATTCCAAGTTCTCGGGGCGGCCTTACATTCCGCCGTCCGAGGCCTGGCCCGCCTGCGGCAACTGCGGAAAGCCGATGCAGCTCTTCGTGCAGCTGAACGGACGCGACCTTCCCGCGGAGGCCGGAGAGGCGCTCGGTGGTGGGCTCCTCCAGTTCTTCTACTGCACCAGCGACGACCCGCACTGCGAGAGCGAGTGTGAGGCCTACTTCCCGAACGCGACGAGCACGCTGCTCCGGCTCCTCGTGCCGGGGGAAGCGACGGGTGCCGACGGCGCGGAGCCGCCCGCGGGGATGTTCCCGCCCAGGCGCATCGTCGGCTGGACGGAGAGCCCCGATTATCCCAACTGGGAGGAGCTGGACGAGCTGGGAATCGAGCTGGGTGACGAGGAGGCGGATGCGCTGCACGAACAGGACTTCCCGCGTGACGGGGAGAAGCTGCTCGGATGGCCGGCCTGGGTCCAGTCCGTCGAGTATCCTGCCTGCCCCGAATGCTCCGGGCAGATGGAGCTGCTGTTCCAGATCGACTCCGAGCACAACCTCCCCTACATGTTCGGCGACGTCGGCACGGGACACATCACCCAGTGCCCGGTCCACAGGCACCAGCTCGCCTTCGGGTGGGCGTGCGGCTGACCCCGAACACCCACCGGAGCCCGTCGTGACCCTCGAAGCCTGTCTCCCCACGGACCTCCGTGGACCCGCCACCACCATCACCCCGCTCTCCCATTCATACTCCGGCGCGGGCGTGTACCGCGTGGAGGCGGCCGGGGAGGCGTTCGTGCTCAAGGTCTCGGACGCGGGCGAGCCGATCGCCGGCTGGCGACGCAGACTCCGGGTCCAGCAGCTCGCCGCGGACGCGGGGCTGGCGCCCCGGGTCGTGCACGTGGACGAGGAGCGGCGCGCGGTCGTGAGCGCCTTCGTCGCCGGCCTGCCGTTCCCGACCCTGTACGGCGACCCGCGTACCCGCGACGCGGCGCTCGCGCGGCTGGGCCGGATGGTGCGCCGCGTACACGACCTCCCGCTCCCTCCCGGGGCGGAGGCGATGGACCCGCGGGCGTTCCTCGCCGCCACCTGGTCGGGGATCCCGGCCGACTTCGCGCTGCCGCCCTTCGTCGGCGAGGCGGTCCGGCGTGTGCTCGAGGAGGAAGCGCCCGACCCCGGACGCGCTCCGGTCCTGAGCCACAACGACGTACACCCGGCGAACCTCCTCCACGACGGCGAGAACCTCCTCCTGGTGGACTGGGACACCGTGGGGCCGAACGACCCCTTCTACGACCTGGCGGCGATCTCCGTCTTCCTCCGCATGGACGAGGAAGCCTGCCGGAAGCTGCTCGCCGCCCACGACGGCGAGCCGGCCGCCGCGATCCCCGCCCGCTTCGCCTACGACCGCCGACTGGTGGCGGCCCTGTGCGGCGTGATGTTCCTGGGCATGGTCGGCCGCGACGGACACCCCGGCGCGGCCGGAGGGGAAACGCTCGACTCGACCCTCACGCTCGCCGAGTTCTACCAGCGGATGCGGTCCGGCGCGCTGAACCACGCCACGGCGGAAGGGA
>JAFAYN010000151.1 GCA_019240375.1 Gemmatimonadota bacterium | reverse complement strand
GCGCGGAAGTCCTCTTCCAGCGAGGGCCAGCCCACCCGGAACCCCGCCGCCTCCAGCGCGTCCAGCGCCTCGCGCGGGTCGATGGTGGCGATGCGGAAGATCACCGTCTTCTTCCCCTCGAAGGGGACGGGGGAGACCAGGACCGTGACGATGTTGACGGCGTGCTCCGCCAGGATGGCGACGGCGCGCGCCAGCTCGCCCGGGCGGTCGGCCAGCGCCACCTCCACCCGCGACGCGGCCTGCGTCCCGCCGACGATCTGCACGAAGGCGTCGAGCAGGTCGGTCTCGGTGAGGATCCCCTCCAGCCGCCCCGCCGCGTCCACCACCGGGAGCGCCCCGATGCGGTGGCGGTGGATCAGCTTGGCGGCGTCCTCCACCGGCTCGCCCGCCGAGGTGGTGATCACCTCGCGCGTCATGATGGCGGCGACGGGGGTGCGCTCCAGGAAGTCCACCCGCTCCTCGTCCGCCACGCTGAAGGGCGAGGGCATGGCCAGGCGGATGTCGCGGTCGGAGACGATCCCGGCCAGCGTCCCGTTCGCGTCCACCACGGGGAGGTGCCGGATGCGGTGCTCGCGGGTGAGCCGCAGGGCGTGGGTCAGGGAGTCGTCGGGGCCGGCGGTGACCGGGTCCCGGGTCATGCGGTGTCGTACGAGCATCGGGCGTGGCGGATGAAAGCTGAAGCTGAAGCACGGAAAGCCCGCGGATGCGGGCTCGTCGTCGGGCTGCGTGGGCGTGGAAAGGGTCCGGTCGTGACGGAGTGGGGCCTCGGGGACGGGCGGGGCGGCCCCGGCGCGGGGAGCGGGCGGAGCCGTCCGCTACATCCGCTCTTCGCGGAGGAGCTCCCCGGAGGCGCTGTACACCCGCATCACGTTGGCGGTGCCATCGTAGTCGGGGTCGATCAGCTGGACGATGCGGGCCCCGTCGCGGAACACCTCGATCATGTCGGCGCGGCCGTCGCCGTTGCGGTCGCTCCAGGTCGCCACCGGGAACACGCCCGAGGTGAAGCGGACGAAGGCGGCCTTCGGGCCGCGGGCGCCCTCGCCGACGGCGCGGACCTGGTCCGCGCCCACCCCGGCGGCGCCCGCCTGCGAGCCGAGCCAGGCGCCCGCCCAACCGGCGGCGCCGCCCTGCAGCTCGGCGCGGGCCGGCATCTCCGGCATCTGCTTCGAGGGCGGCTGCCACCCCTGGGCGCGGGCGCGCAGCGGGGCGAGGGCGACGAGGCCCACCGCCAGCAGCGGGAAGACGTAGCGATGCTTCATGGGATCCTTCCTGTGAATGGTGATCCAATCTACACGTACCCGCCCCGGAATGCCACGTTCCCGGACGACGCCGTCGCGGACGTCCCGCCGTGCCGGGGCCGGTACGCGGGTTGCATGAGCCGCTGCGTCCTCCTGACAATCCGGAGTCCGTCCCTTGCACCGGGGTTCCATGTCCGATCCGGCGATCTCCCGCCCGCGCTACCAGGGCCTTGCAGCGGCCCGCAGGTGGGAGCACGAGCCGCAGCGTCCACGCGCGGAATTTTCCCTCGCCGTGGGCGACCGCATCGGGGAGCTGACCATCATCGGGCACCTGGCCTGCGGACGGGTCACGGAGCTGTACCAGGTGTGGAGCAACAAGCACTGGTGCGCGCTCACCGGCAAGCTGATCGCCCCGCAGCACCTGGGGAACGGGCTCCCCGCCTCGTACCGGCGCGAGCAGCAGGTGCTCGCCATGCTGCAGCACCCCAACATCGTCCGCTTCTTCGGGAGCGGCGAGGCGCAGGGGCGGCCGTACCTGCTGCTGGAGTACTTCGCCGGGCCCACGCTCTTCGACATGCTGGAAGGGCTCCCCAAGCGCCGCCTGCACGTCCCGGACGCCATCCGCGCGGTGATGCACGTGGGGGCCGCGGTCCACTACCTCCACCGCTGCGGCTACCTGTACCGCGACCTCAAGCCGGCCAACATCCTGCTGCGCGAGGGGATCCCGGTGCTGGTGGACTTCGACGTGGTGCGGAAGATCCACCCCGCGCGCAAGCCCGCCGACCGGCTGGGGACCGCGCCGTACATGGCGCCGGAGCAGATCCGCAAGGAGGCGCTGACCCCGGCCACCGACGTGTACGGGCTGGGCGCGATCCTGTACGAGCTGCTGACCGGGCACTGGCCCACCGAGGAGCCGCGCGACGAAGACGAGGACGAGTGGGACGACGAGGACGAATGGGACGATGATCCGCCCCCGCCTCCCGTGTCTCCGGCCGCTTCGGGCGACCGGGGTGACAACCGGACGCTCACCACGGGACAGCTGGTCACACGCTACCCGCAGCTGGTGCATCCGCCGGTGCCTCCGCGGCAGCACAATCCTCAGGTTACGCCGGAGCTGGAGCGGGTGATTTTGAGGAGTTTGGAGCAGAATCCTGCGGCACGGTTCCAGACGATCTCGGGGATGCTGGCGGCGCTGGCTCCGCTGCTGAAGGGGCGGTACCGGTTGTGGCCGGAGGGTGCTCCCATCGAGCGTCGGGCGGACACGGAATCGCGATGATTCGTAGGTGATGGGGTGAGCTTGGCGGGCCGCTCCAGAGCCCGGCAAACAGCCGCCGGTCTCTTCCGCGGGGCCGGTGAGCCTGCCGGAACTACTGGCAGTCTCCCCGTCCCGGAGGGAGCCACGCCCAAACCGCCGGGCGCGTCTCCCTCCGCAACATCATGTGGGAACGGCAGGAAACTGCCGGGCACAGCCTTCTTCGATCCGTTTCGAGATTCTTGTGGATTGCCATCTGCCGGAGTGGCGCTTAACGTGCTTCGTCCCGAGTCGTGACCGCTATCTTGCGGGCCAATCTCTACACCGGAGGACGTCATGCGCCGTTCGCTTTCCTACCTGCGCCGTGGGCTTTTCGGCATCGCCTTCGTTGGTTCGCTCGGCTTCGGCGCCACGGTAGCCTTCGCGAAACCCGAGACGAGCGGTTCCGGCGCCAAATGCCCGATCGGGACCACCATGTGCCCGAACGGGTACTGCGCCCAACCCTACGAATCCTGCTTTCACCCACTCTGATCGGAAGATTTGAGGAGTACTGTCCGAACTGCAACAACGAAAACGGACAAATAAAGCCTTCCCCCAGAATTGGGGGAAGGTGGCGAGCCTAAGCGAGCCGGATGGGGGCGTACTGAGCCCAAGCATCGCAGGCCCTCACCCCGGCGCTTCGCGCCACCCCTCTCCCAATGCTGGGAGAGGGGAAC
>JAFAYN010000035.1 GCA_019240375.1 Gemmatimonadota bacterium | reverse complement strand
CGCGAGAGCACCACCGGGCTGAGGGTTACGTACGCGCCGCCGTCCAGGAGCACGTCGATCTCCATCGTCACCAGCCGCCCGTCGCGCATGACCCCGGTGCGGTGGCGGATCACGGAGGGGTGCCGCTTGGTGGTCGCCACCATGTCCTCCACCCGGTCGTACACGATCTTGACCGGGCGCCCGGACTTGAGCGCGAGCAGGGCGGCGTGCCCGGCCAGGATGGACGGGTACTCCTCCTTCCCCCCGAAGCCGCCCCCGGTCTCGGTCTGCACCACGCGCACCCGGTCTTCCGGGAGGCCGAGGAGCGACTTGAGCGCCTTGTGCACGTAGTACGGGCACTGCAGCGAGCCGTACACCGTGACGCCCCCTTCTTCCGGGACGGCGATCACCCCGTTGGGCTCGATGTACACGTGCTCCTGGTGCCCGGTGCGGTACGTCCCCTCCACCACCAGGTCGGCCCCGGCCATGGCGCCCTCCACGTCGCCCTTGACCACGCGCAGCGTCTTGAGCGTGTGCGTGGACGCCTCCGGGTCCAGCAGCGGCTCCTCCGCGTCGTACTCGATCTCCACCCGCGCGGCCAGGAGCCGCTCCCGGTCCTCGTGCGCCAGGAGGAGGACCGGCTCGGCCAGGTGGCGCACCTCGCGCTCGGCCAGGTACGGCTGGTCGTCCACGATCAGCGCCACCACGTTGCGGCCGGGGACGTCGCGGTGATCGACCACGGTGAACCCTTCCGGGTCGAAGTCGAGCCGCACGGAGCGGATGCGCCCCCGGGGGATGGTGGAGCGGATGGTCCGCCCGTACAGCATCCCGGGGAAGTGCAGGTCGTCGACGTAGCGCGCGGCGCCGGTGGTCTTCGCCGCGGCGTCCTTGCGGGGGACGCTGCGGCCCACGGCGGGGGGAGTCTGCGAAACGGGTCCTGGATCCGGCACGTGGGGCGCTCCGTGCGGCAGGGTGAGGAAAACAGCGGGTACGGGACAAATAACGCGGCGCCCCGGGAGGCCGCAACCTCCCGGGGCGCCGCGGTCCGGCCGGGGTCGGGTGCTACCAGCGCGGGGAGCTGCGCACCAGCGCCTCCGTCCCCGCCACGTCCAGCGGGCGGGACAGGAGGTACCCCTGCGCGTAGTCGCACCCCAGGGCGCGCAGCTCCTCCAGCTGGGCCGGCGTCTCCACCCCCTCGGCCACCACGCTCATGCGCAGGTTCTGCCCCAGCGCCGCCACCGAGCGCACGATCTCCCCGCCCTCGCCGTCGGCATCGATCCGCCCCACGAACGACTGGTCGATCTTGAGCGTGTCCACCGGGAAGCGGTGCAGGTAGCTGAGCGACGAGTACCCGGTGCCGAAGTCGTCGATGTGCAGGTGCAGCCCGAGCGCCTTGAGCTCCGCGAACACCTCCGAGCCGGCCTCGCTGTGCTCCACGATCACGCTCTCGGTGATCTCCAGGTGGAGGAGGTGGGCGGGCATCTCGGTCTCCTGCAGGATCCCCGCGATCCGGTCCACCATCCCCCGCTGGGTGAACTGCTTCCCCGAAAGGTTGACGCTCACCGTCAGCTCGCGGAACTCGGGGAAGAGCCAGCACCAGGAGCGCATCTGCTGGCACGCCCTCTGGAGCACCCACCACCCGAGCGGGACGATCAGCCCCGTTTCCTCCGCGACGGTGATGAACTCCGACGGGGGGATCAGCCCGTGCTCCGGGTGCTCCCAGCGCACCGGCGCCTCCAGCCCCGAGATCCGCCCCGTCGCCAGCGACACGATCGGCTGGTAGTACAGCCGGAACTCGCCCCGCTGCAGCGCCAGGCGGAGGTCCGTTTCCAGGTGCAGCCGGGTGACCGCCTCGGCGTGCATGGCCGAGTCGAACACCTGGTACCCGCCGCGCCCGCCCACCTTGGCCCGGTACATGGCGATGTCCGCGTCGCGCAGCAGGTCGCCGGCCACCTTGTACCCCGTGCTGGGGACGATCCCGATGCTGGCGCCGGTGAACACCTCGTGCCCGCCCAGGTCGAACGGGTCGGCCATCCGCTTCAGGATGCGCTGCGCCACCCGGGCCGCGTCGGCCACCCGGACGGTGTTGTGGAGGAGGACCACGAACTCGTCCCCGGCCAGCCGCGCGACCATGTCCTCGGGGCGGACGCACTCCTCCAGCCGGCGGGAGATGGAGACCAGCAGCTCGTCGCCGCGGAGGTGCCCCAGCGAGTCGTTGATCAGCTTGAAGCGGTCCAGGTCGATGAAGAGCACCGTGAAGGCGCAGTGCGGCTGCTGGTGCATCCGGTCCAGCGCCTTTCCCAGCCGGGTCATGAACGAGGCCCGGTTGGGGAGCCCGGTCAGCGAGTCGTGCAGCGCCACGTGGATGAGCTGCGCCTCGCTCTGCTTGCGGCTGGTGACGTCCTCCGAGATCCCCGCCACCCGGTACACGTTCCCCGAGGCGTCCGGCACCGGGAAGATGCGCGAGCGGATCCAGCGCACCGCCCCGTCCGGGCGGACGATCCGGTACTCGCGCTCGTGCGACCCCAAAAAGAACTCCTCCGCGCTCCCGGCCAGCCCGCCGCGGTCCTCCTCGCAGATCCCCCGCAGCAGGGTGCCCAGGTCGTCGTACAGGCTGGCGCAGCTCCGCCCCCACACCTGCTCGTACGCCGGGCTGACGTACAGCACGCGCCACGCTTCCCGGTCCACCAGCCAGAACACCTCCTCGATGTTCTCGGCCACCTGGCGGAAGCGCTCCTCGCTGTCGCGCAGCGCCGCCTCGGCCCGTTTGCTCTCGCCGATGTCGCGGGCGGAGGTGGACAGGAACTCCACCGCCCCGGTGCGCGAGCGGTGCGCCAGGATCACCTGCGAGACGGGGATCTCCTCCCCCCCGGCGCCCAGCACCGCCAGCTCCCCGGTCCACACCCCCTCGCGCATGGCGGTGGGGATCCCCTCCACCCGGATCCGCTCCAGCGCCCAGTCGGGGTGGAAGTCGGAGATGGTCAGGTCGGCAAGGTCGCTCCCCAGGCGCGGCCCCAGCAGCTCCCCGAGGGCGCGGTTCACGTACAGGATCCGGCCGTGGGGATCGACGGTGCTGATCAGGTCGGGGGTGGCGTCCAGCACCGCGGCGAGCTGTGTGCGCGCCGCCTGCGCCTGGTGCCGGTCGGTGACGTCGCGGGCGTTGATCACGATCCCGCGCAGCTCCGTGTCGGCCAGCAGGTTGGTGGCGGTGGTCTCCAGCACGCGCCACGACCCGTCGCGGTGGCGGACCCGGTACTCCAGCGGGGTACCGTCGCACCCGCCCTGCACCAGCCGGGTGAAGGCGCCGATCAGCAGCGAGGCGTCCTCCGGGTGCGCCCACTCGAAGGCGCTCCGCCCCACCCGCTCGGACGGGGCGTAGCCGAGCACCCGCTCCACCGCGGGGTTGGCGTAGCGGATGATCCCGGCCGCGCTGGTGACCAGGATCACGTCCGACGCGTTCTCCACCAGCGAGCGGAAGTACCGCTCCCCGTCGCTCGTTCCCCCCGCCCCCTGCTCCGAATCCGGGTATCCCGCCTCCGGCCCGGGCTCCCGCACCCAGGCGTTCCGGGCCCGGCGCGCCGCGGGGCCCAGGTCGCCGGACAGGAAGTTCATCGCCATGGGTGCACGCTCCCGCAAGGGATCCGGCACCCCGCACCACCGAGAATGTCTAGCTGCATGCCACCACCCCGCGGGAAAGGGTTCCTGCGCCTGCGATCACTCCTCGCCACGCGGCCTGGTCCGCGGCGGGCCCGGCCGCTCCGTCTCATTCCGCCACGATCCCGATCCCGCCGCTCCGCAGCATCTCGCGGAAGACGCCGAAGAGCGCGGGGTCGAAGATCCTTCCGGCCTCGTTCTGCATGATGCGCAGCGCCGCGTCGCGCGAGTACGCCGGGCGGAAGCTGCGCGGGCTGGTGAGCGCGTCGAACACGTCCGCCAGGCAGACGATCCTGGCCCCCAGCGGGATCTGCTCGCCCTCCAGCCCGTCCGGGTAGCCGGTGCCGGCCCAGTGCTCGTGGTGGTTGCGCACCAGCGGCCGGACCTCGGCCGGGAACTCGAGCTGCGCGGCCATCGAGTCGCCCATCACCGTGTGCACCTTCATCAGCTCCCGCTCGTCGCTGCTGAGCGCGTCGGTCTTCCCCAGCACGTCGGCGGGGACGGCCATGTTGCCGATGTCGTGTACCAGCGCCCCGATGCGGATCCAGGTGAGGTCCCAGTCGGTGACCCCCACCTCCTCGGCCAGGCGGCCTGCGTACTCCGCCACCCGCTGCGCGTGCCCGGTCTGGTACGGGTCGCCGGACTCGCCCATGTCCGCGCCCCACCCCTCCACCGCGGGGAGGTACAGCTCGCGGATGCGCCCCAGCCGGCGCTCGATGTCCAGCACCTCGCGCCGGGCCCGCAGGTCGCGGAAGAGCGCCAGGGCGCGGTTCAGGTACAGGATCCCCTCCTGCTTCCGCTCCTCCTCCAGGTGCAGCAGTGCCCACTCCATCTGCGTTTCCGCCTGCAGGAGCCGGTTCTGGCACGCTTCCGCCAGCCCCAGCGACAGGGCGAAGTGGGTGTCCGCCAAGTCGGGCTTCCCGGTCTCGCGGTACACGATCCCGCAGAACTTGTACGCCTCGGCGATGTTGGGCTTGCTGCGCAGGCGGTGGAAGATCTGCAGCGAGCGGTCGCAGCTTTCCCGGGCGGCGTCGTACCGGCGCCGCTTCAGGTGCAGCTCGGCCCGGTTCATCTCCACCATCGCCACCATCAGGGCGTCGCCCCGCGCCCCGGCCAGCTCCCCGGCCTCGCGGTAGCACCCTTCCGCCGCCTCCCACTCCGCCAGGTCGACGTGGGCCATCCCCATGTTGTTGAGCGCCCGCGCCGCGGTGGCGTCGTCACCCAGGCGCCGGTAGCGCTCCAGCGCCGAGCGGTAGCTGAGCAGCGCCACCGCCACGTTGCCGCGGATGTTGGCCAGGATCCCCAGGTTCTGGTCCACCATGGCGACCATCCCGTCGTCGCCGGCCTCGTCCGCGGCGGCCCGGGCCCGGATGAACAGGTCGGAGGCCGGCTCCAGCTCGCCGCGGAGCAGCTCCAGCGAGGCCAGGCCGATCAGCGCGGCGGTGGCCTGCTCCCGCTGGCCGTCCTCGTCCGCGGCCGTCCGGCTCGCCTCGTACTTCCGCTGGGCGAGGTCCAGGTCGCCCCGCTCGCGGTGCACCGATCCGATCCAGCGGAGGAGGTCCGCCCTCCGCCTCGCACCGTCCGCCGGGGCCAGGGTCAGCGCCGTCTCGAAGTGCGCCAGCGCGGCGTCCCACGCGCCGGTGCGCTGCGCCTCCCTCCCCGATTCGATCAACGAATCAATCATGTGGATACATGGGTTGAGGGATGGCGTGTCAGAAGATGTAGTCCACGACGTCGTCGACCACGCGAGGCACGGCGACCGCGTACCCCGAGAAGTGCTGCAGGTCGGCGCGGAGCTGCTTGCCGCTGGGGTTGACCTCGGTGGCGAGCACCTCCAGCGTCCCGTCCGGCCTGGCCCAGACGATCCTGAGCTGGTTGGGATCGAAGGAGTCGGAAGCCCGCGCGAAGCCCAGCTTCAGGCGCAGCGGCCGCCCGAAGCCGCGCGCCCCGACGTCGACGACCTCGCCGGTGGCGAGGGTGCGGGTGGCGGTCAGGTCGACCCGGATGTGCTCGCCGTCGTCCACCCGCAGGGTGAAGACGGTGGGGGCGGTGACCGCGCCCGCCGGGACCGCCAGCTCGTGCTCACCCAGCTGCAGCGTCCCCCCCTGCGAGCCGATCACCGCGGTGACCGACCCCGTGGAAACCCCGCTCGCGCCGACCAGCCGGTACCTCCCCACGCTGCCCAGCACCGAGCCGACGATGTTCTCGCGCGGCCCGGTCACCGCCTGCAGCTCACGCCCCCCGGTCGAATCGCACGACCACAGGGCGAGGACCAGGGCCAGGACCGGCATCGTCGCGCGCTTCATCCATTTGCGCTGCATGGGGGCCTCAGTAGGAATCGGTGGTGGAGGACCGGTCGGGGACCGCGACGGCGTATCCGGAGAAGTGCTCCAGCTGGGCGGCCACGATCCGGCGGGACGGGTCCACGTAGCTGCTGGGGAGCCGCACCAGGACCCCGTCCGCGTGCACCCAGACCACGGCCAGGGCGGCCGGGTCTACCTGCTCGGCCAGGCCGGCGTAGGACATCACCAGGGTGACCTTCTTGCGGAAGCCGAGCGGCCCCACGTCCAGCAGGGTGCCGTCGCGATCCCTGCGTGTGGCGGTGAGCTGCACCGACAGGGTCCCGTCGTCCACCGCTCGGAGGGTGAACAGCGTGGCGTCCCGGACCGCGCCCCCGGGGACCAGGATCTCGTACCCCGCGGCGGCCAGGTGCCCGCCCGAGGGGCCGATGACCTCCGAGGCCTCGCGCGGCATGTCGGCCGGGAGGGAGCCCGCCACCCGCTTCATCCGTCCCGGGACGCCGCCGGAGCTGAACGCCGCCCGCGGCGCGACCAGCCGCTCGGGAGCGCCGGCGTCCGCGCAGGCCCACAGCGCGAGCACGCCGAGCGCGAGCAGGGGAACGGAAAGGCGCTTCATCCAGTCGGTTCTCATTCGGGCCCCCGGGTGATGGTTGAAGCCGAGGCGGGGGTGCTGCTCGCCTCGTCGCGCGCACGGCACTGCGGTCCGTGCGGCTTCACCTCGCGTGGCCTTCCGGGGTGTTCGGGCGGGTGGAAAAACGGAAAGCCCGCGCCTCGGACGGTCGGCAGATGCCGATAAGAGCTCCGAAGCCGCGGGTGAACGCGGATACGCTGAGTTTTCAGCTTCGGCAACCGGACGATCTCCCCGGGGGAGACTCCTGGCTTTGCGGCCCCACCTCGCGGTGGGTGTGCTCTTATCGGCCGTCGGGTTCGGCGGTGTGGACCGCCCGACGCTCAAATAACCAGCAACTGCCGGGCCACGCAAATCGGGCCTCATACGTTTGAAGACAGGTGTTTACAAATCGCGTTTCCGCACCGCTTACGAGGCGTGTCTTCATCTTCCTGGCGCATTCTTCGTGTGG
>JAFAYN010000631.1 GCA_019240375.1 Gemmatimonadota bacterium | reverse complement strand
CCGCCGTGCAGCTCCACGATCTGCCGGCAGATCGCCAGCCCCAGCCCGGTCCCCCCCTTCTGCCGCGCGTCGGACGAGTCCACCTGCTGGAAGCGCTCGAAGACCGCCTCCAGCTTTTCCGGGGGGATCCCCCGCCCCAGGTCCCGCACCGAGAAGCGCACGTCCCCGCCGTCCAGCTGGGCGTTCAGCCACACCGTCCCTCCGCGCGGCGAGAACTTGATCGCGTTGGCGACCAGGTTGATGAGCACCTGGACGATCCGGTCCGGGTCGAGCGTGCAGTCCAGGCGGGGGACCCCCTGCACCAGCAGGATCCCGGCCTGCTCGGCCGTGGAGCGCACCGCGTCCAACGCCTGCGAGGCCAGCTCGTCCAGCGGGAAGCTCCGCCGCTCCAGCTGCAGCTTCCCGGCGGCCATCCGGTCCAGGTCCAGCAGGTCGTTGACCATCCGGCTCAGGCGGTCCGCGTTCTGGTTGGCGATCTGGACCATGCGCGCGGCCTGCTCCGGGTGCGTCTGCAGGCGCCCACTCGCCAGCAGCCCCAGCGAGGCGCGGATGGAGGTGAGCGGGGTGCGCAGCTCGTGGCTGATCACCGACACCAGCTCGCCCTTGAGCCGCTCCACCTCGTGCCGGGCGGTGACGTCGCGGGCGATGGCCCGGGTCCCCAGCACCACCCCTCCGTGCTCTATGAGGCGAAGGCTCTGCCCCAGCCACACCTCCCGCCCGCCGGCCGCCACCACCGGGAACTCCCGGTAGCTTTCCGCCCGCCGGTCCGCCACCTGCCGTCCGTAGAAGCGCCGGACCTCGTCGCGGTGCTCGTCGTGCACCAGGTCCACCAGGTCGCGCCCCAGCAGCTCCTCCACCGCGAAGCCGAGCACGCGCGCCGCGGCCGGGTTGGCGTAGGTGATCCGCCCCGCGGCGTCGGTCTGGTAGATCAGGTCGCTGGCGCTCTCCACCAGCTCCCGGTAGCGGGCCTCCTGCGCCTGGAGCGCCGCCCGGTGCAGCATGCGGATCTCCAGCAGGTTGCGGATGCGCAGGAGCGCTTCCACCAGGTCCACCGGCTTGGTGAGGAAGTCCCTGGCCCCGCACGCCAGCGCCCGCCACTTGATCTCGGAGCGCTCGTCGCCGGAAAGCACCAGCACCGGCATGTCGTCCGCCCCGGAGGCGCGGGCGCGGATCGCCTCCATGATCTGGAAGCCGTCCATGTGCGGCATCCACAGGTCCAGCAGGAGCAGGTCCGGACGGATCCGCTCCACCAGCTCCAGGGCTTCGAGCGGGTCGTGCGTGGTGGCGACGCTGGTGTACCCCGCCCGCTGGAGGAGCCGCTTCAGCACGGCCAGGTTGGCCGGCTCGTCGTCCACGATCAGGATCTGGCCGTGCCGCAGGTGCTCGGGCGCACCCAGGTCGAAGTCCGGGGCGCGCCCCGGGTCACCCACCGAGCCCGGGGGAGCGGGGGTGGAGCCGCGCACGGCCCGCGCGCCGGGGGCGAAGCCGGGGGAGGCCAGAGAATCGGGCGCCGAACTCGGGGTCAGGGTGACCGGGCACATAGAATGGATGCGTGGTGGAGTGCGCGTGACCTGCCCGCGAAAGGGCACGTTCCGTTCCCATCCGCCCTCGGAGCCAAACACCCCTTTGACAAACATTTACGCTCCGGACGGGCCCGTCCGGAGCGCCCGGATTCCTTACAGTGTACAGAAATCGTACACCTCCCTCGCCACGCCCGCCGCGTACGCCATCCACGAAAAGTACCGGGATCCCCGCGAATCCTCTCTGGAGGCGGGACAGGGGGAGGAATATCGTTGGTCGAACACGGACCCGGGAACGGAGTCCCGCACCCGACCTCCAGCGGAGCCGACCATGAGAACCCCCGTCCCGACCCTCCTCCTCGCCCTCCTCCCGTACGCGGCCGCGCCCCAGCAGGCGCGTGCCCAGGCTCCGCGCCTCGCGGGGTGGAACACCGACTTCGCGACGCTGGCGGAGGGCGCCCCCGCGCGGAACGAGCTGCGCCTGGCGCGCGGCCTCGCCTACCTCCCCGAGCTGTCGCTGCGCGACGGGGTGGTCGAGTTCGACCTCCCCTCCCCCACCCGGGGACTTTTCGTGGGGGTGGCGTTCCGGATGCAGTCGGCCTCCGACTACGAGATCGTGTACTTCCGCGCGCCGGACGAGGGCCGGTGGGGCGAGATCCAGTACCAGGGCGTCTGGCAGGGCGAGACCACCTGGCAGCTCTACCCCGGCGAGGGGTACCAAGCGCGCCTCCCGGAGGAAACGCGCGGACCGCTGCACGTGCGGCTGGTGGTGAGCGGCAGGCGGGCCGACGTGTACCTGAACGGCGCGGCGGAGCCGGCGCTGCGCATCCCCGAGCTGAAGCGCACCCCCGCGCCCGGAGCGGTCGGTTTCTGGACGGTCTCCGTGGGAAACCCGCAGGGGATGACCGCCGTTTCCGGCCTGCGCGTCCAGCAGGGAGTGGCCACGCCGCTCCCGCGGGTTCCCCTCCCGGCGACGCCGCGCGGGCAGCTGGTGCGCTGGCGGGTTTCGGGACGGCTCCCCGCCCCGGACTCGATCGCCCCGCCGCGCGAGCTGACGCCGGAGATGGCACGCGCCGTGGAGGACGGGTACGTGGTGGAGGCGGAAGGGTCCGGGCTGGTGAACCTGACACGGGCGGTGGGGAACCCCGCCGGGGCGCAGCGGAGCAACGTGTTCGGCGGGGCCGGGTGGGGGCTGGCGCTGGCCCGCGTGGTCCTGGTCAGCGACCGCGCGCAGGTGAAGCGGCTCCGGCTGGGGTACAGCGAGGGGGCGGGCGTCTTCCTGAACGGGGCGCGGGTCTTCGCGGGGAGCAACGCCTACGGCCGCGTTCCCGGGGCGCTGGGGGAGGTGAGGCCC
>JAFAYN010000171.1 GCA_019240375.1 Gemmatimonadota bacterium | reverse complement strand
GCGATGATCCGGCTGTGGGAGCGGGGGGAGGTGATCGACGCCGTCACCCTCGCCGAGGAGCTGAAAAACGTCGGCGACCTGGAGGCGGTGGGCGGGATGGCGTACGTCGCCCAGCTCCTGGACGCCGTCCCCACCGCCGCCAACGTCGAGTACCATGCCCGGATCATCCGCGAAAAGGCGGTGCTGCGCCGGCTGATCGAGGCGGCCA
Organism: Gemmatimonadota bacterium; assembly: GCA_019240375.1. GTDB lineage: Bacteria > Gemmatimonadota > Gemmatimonadetes > Longimicrobiales > Longimicrobiaceae > JAFAYN01. Next base: position 4,151 of record JAFAYN010000171.1, on the reverse strand, counting down.
CCTCCATCATCCAGGAAACGTACGCCAACCAGGGCGACGTGGAGGAGCTGCTCGACGGGGCGGAGCAGAAGATCTTCCAGATCGCGCAGACGCAGGACCGGAAGGGGTTCGTCTGGATCAAGGAGCTGCTCTGGCCGGCGATGGAGCAGATCGAGCTGCTGGCGCAGAACAGCTCGTCGATCACCGGCGTCCCCACCGGGTTCATCGATCTGGACGAGAAGACGGCGGGCTTCCAGAAAGGCGACCTGATCATCGTGGCGGCTCGTCCGTCGATGGGTAAAACCGCATTTACCTTGAACATAGCCCAGCACGCGGCGATCAGCGCCAAGAAGCCGGTCGCCTTCTTCTCGCTGGAAATGAGCAAGGAGTCGCTGGTGCAGCGCATGCTCACCTCCGAGGCGCGCGTCGACGCGGGGCGCGTACGCACCGGCCGCCTTCGCGACGACGACTATCCGCGCCTGGCCCACGCGGCGGGGCTGCTGAACACCGCACAGATCTACATCGACGACACCGCCGGCATCTCGATCCTGGAGATGCGCGCCAAGGCGCGCCGGCTCAAGTCCGACCGGCAGGACCTGGGGATGATCGTCGTCGACTACCTCCAGCTCATGCAGGGGAACGGGCGCACCGAGAACCGCCAGCAGGAGGTGTCGGAGATCTCCCGCGGGCTCAAGGCGCTCGCCAAGGAGCTGGAGGTGCCGGTGGTGGCGCTGTCGCAGCTTTCCCGCGCCGTGGAGTCGCGCCCGGACAAGCGTCCGATGATGTCGGACCTGAGGGAAAGTGGAGCCATCGAGCAGGACGCGGACGTCATCATGTTCCTGTACCGCCCGGAGTACTACCACGGCCCGGTGGACAAGGACGGCAACTCGCTGGAGGGGCGCGCCGAGGTCATCATCGGCAAGCAGCGCAACGGCGCGACCGGGACCGTGCACCTGATGTTCATGAAGGAGTTCACGCGCTTCGAGAACTTCACCGGGCGCGTGGACGGGCCGGACGAGTGACCCCCCTCCAGGCCCCGCGTACCCGCTCCACCGCTCACTTCCGCACCCCGGCCCGGCGCACCCGCGCCCGGCTGGGGTGTACCATTCCACGGGATTTCTGAACCGGAGACCGAGGGAATGGCGAAGACGAAGACGGTGTTCTTCTGCACCGAGTGCGGGAGCGAGACGATGCGCTGGCAGGGGCAGTGCCCCGCCTGCAAGGAGTGGAACACGCTGGTGGAGGCGCCTGCCTCCGCCCCGGCGAGGGCGAAGAAGGGCGGCGGGGCCGTGGCCTCGGCCGCGCGCACGGGCGGGGGCGCCGCGCCGCAACGCCTGCGTGAGGTGCAGGGGACGGAAAGCCAGCGCTGGACCACCGGGCTCGACGAGTTCGACTTCGTGCTGGGCGGCGGGATCGTCCCCGGCTCGGTGGTGCTGGTGGGCGGGGAGCCGGGGATCGGCAAGTCGACCATCCTCCTCCAGGTGGCCGCACGGCTGGAGGCGGAGGGGCGGAGCACGCTCTACGTCTCCGGCGAGGAGTCGGCGCTCCAGGTCAAGCTGCGCGCGGACCGGCTGGAAGGGGCGGCGGGGGAGGTCAGCATCCTCCCCGAAACGGAGCTGGAGACCATCCTGCTGCGTACCGCCGAGAGCAACCCCAACGTCCTGCTGGTGGACTCCATCCAGACCGTCTACACGCCGGAGCTGGAGGGAGCGCCCGGGAACGTGGGGCAGGTGCGCGAGTGCGCCGCCCGCCTGCAGCGGTTCGCCAAGCAGACCGGGACCGCGGTGTTCCTGGTGGGGCACGTCACCAAGGGCGGGGGGATCGCCGGTCCCAAGACGCTGGAGCACATCGTGGACACGGTGCTCTACTTCGAGGGGGCGGGCGGGCTGGACAACCGGGTGCTCCGCGCCACCAAGAACCGCTTCGGCGGGGTGGACGAGATCGGCGTGTTCCGGATGACCGCGGCGGGGCTGGTCCCGGTCGCCAACCCCTCGGAGCTCTTCCTGGGGGAGCGGGCGCAGGGGACCTCCGGCTCGGCCGTGGTCGCCACCATGGAGGGGACGCGCCCGCTCCTGGTGGAGATCCAGGCGCTCGCCGCGAAGGCTTCGTACGGTGCGCCTCAGCGGGTCAGCACCGGCTTCGACCCCAAGCGCCTCGCCCTGCTCCTCGCGGTGCTGGAAAAGCGTGCCGGGCTCTCGTTCGGGCAGCTCGACGTGTTCCTCAACGTGGTCGGGGGGATCCGGCTGGCCGAGACGGCGGGCGACGCGGCCGTGGCGGTGGCACTCGCCTCCAGCGTCTACGACCGCTCCGTCCCCACCGACGCGGTGTTCATCGGCGAGGTGGGGCTCGGCGGCGAGGTCCGCCCGGTGGGGCAGATGGAGCGCCGACTGGCCGAGGCGGCGCGCATGGGGTTCCGCGTCGCGTATCTGTCGCCGCGGGCCCGGCCCGCAAAGCTCCCGGCCGGGCTCCGGGTGGTGGAGGTGGAGGATGTCCGAACGCTCACCGATCTCGTCTTCCGCTGAGCCGGCCGGGCTCGCCGCCGCCGTGGTGGTGGCGGGGGGCTCCGGGCGGCGGATGGGGGGCGGCGTACGCAAGCAGTACCTGGAGGTGAGCGGCGAGCCGATCCTGCTGCACGCCCTCCGCCCCTTTCTCGCGCACCCGGCCGTCGGCGTGGTGGTCGTCGTCCTTCCCGCCGAGGACACGGCGGCGCCGCCCGCGTGGCTGGCGGCGCTGGACGTGACCGTGGTCGCGGGGGGGGAGGAGCGTGGCGATTCGGTGTGGAACGGGCTGGTCGCCACGCCCGAGGACGCCGCGACGGTGCTGGTGCACGACGGCGCCCGCCCCTTCGTCACGGCTGGGGTGATCGACCGCGTGCTGGCAACGGCCCGCACCGGGGCCGCCCTCGCGGCGCTCCCCGTCACCGACACGCTCAAGGAGGTCGGCAGCGACGGGACCGTGCTGGGGACGCCGGACCGCGCGCGCTTCTGGCAGGCGCAGACGCCGCAGGGATTCCCCCGCGCCACGATCCTGGATGTCCACCGCCGCGCCCGCGAGGAAGGGGTGCGCGCCACCGACGACGCCGCGCTCTGCGAGCGCTACGGGATCCCGGTGCGGGTGGTGGAAGGGGCGCCGGAAAACATCAAGGTGACCCGTCCGGCAGACCTGGCCGTGGCGGAGGCACTGGCCCGGCGCTTGCTGAAATGACCATGTCTGCCGACCGGCTCGCGGCACCCCGTGCGGGGCGCCGGGGCTTTCTCCGTTCCCTCGTGCTTCCATGACCGACGTCCCGGAGCTGGAGTCTCCCCGTACCACCACCTACAACGTGGTGTTCGTGTGCACGGGAAACACCTGCCGGTCTCCCATGGCCGAGGCGCTGGCCCGCCGCGAGATCGCCCGGCGCGACTGGCAGCACATCCGCGTGGCGTCGGCGGGGCTCGCCGCGCAGCCCGGGCACCCGGCCTCGCCGCAGGCGGTGGCGGTGGCGCGGCGGCAGGGAATGGAGCTGGCCTCCCACCGCTCGCGCCCCTTCACCCGCGAGACGCTGGACTGGGCCGACCTGATCCTCGCCATGTCCCCCTCGCACGTGTACGCCATCGAGCGCATGGGCGGGGGCGACAAGGTGGCCCTCCTGGGCGAGTTCGCCACCGGCGAGGAGTATCCGATCTCCGACCCGTTCGGCTCCGACGAGGCGACCTACGAGGAAACGCTGCGCGAGCTGGAGCCCCTGATCGAGGCCGTCTTCGACCGGCTCGCCCCCATCCTGCACCCGTGACCGTACTCCCCACCGCCGCCACCCGTCTGGCGGCGCTTCTCGGCGATCCCGTCTCGCACTCCCTTTCCCCCACGCTCCAGAACGCCGCCCTCCGCGCCGCCGGGCTGGACGGCGTGTACGTGGCGCTGCGCTGCGACGACGCCGGCTTTCCCAGGCTGCTGCGCGGTCTGGCGCTCGCGGGCGGGATGGGGAACGTGACCGGCCCCCACAAGGAGGCCGCCGCGCGGACGGTGGACCGGCGTACCCCGGCGGTGGAGCGGATCGGCGCGTGCAACACCTTCTGGTTGCGCGACGGCGAGGTGTGGGGCGACAACACCGACGTCCCCGGCTTCACGGGCGCGGCCACGGCGCTCCTGGGCGCCGAGCTGCGCGGCGCGCGTGTCCTGCTGGTGGGCGCGGG
>JAFAYN010000623.1 GCA_019240375.1 Gemmatimonadota bacterium | reverse complement strand
TTCCGCGACGACCCCGCGGTGGTGGGGGTGGTGGGGCACACCGAGAGCGACGCCACCCTCAACGCCGCGGCGGTCTACGAGGACCGCGAGGGCGGCGGGCGGAGGGCGCTGGTGGCCGTCGCCCCCACGTCCGGCGCCCCGGGAGTGACGGAGAGTCCGTGGGTGCTCCGGGTCTGCCCGGTGATCGACCGGCAGGCGGCGGTGATGGCCCGCTACGTGGCCGACTCGCTGGGCGCGCAGCAGGTGGCGGTGGTCTACCGCAACGACAGCGCGGGGAAGGGGTTCCTGCGGGGCTTCGTCCCCGCGCTGCGGGCGGCGCGGGGCACGATGACCGAGCGCGACCCCTTCACCGAGGAGGTTTCCGAGTTCGAGGCGTACGGGAAGCGGATCGCGCGGCGCGCCACGCCGGCGGTGGGCTTCTTCGGCAACGCCACCGACGCGCTGGCGCTGATCGGCGCGCTACGCGACGCGGGGAGCGGCGCGGTGGTGGTGGGCGCCAACCCGCCCTCCGACTCCATGCTGATGGACCCGGAGACGGCGCGCCGCTTCTCGGGGATGCGCTACTCGGCGCTGTACGTGGCCGACCGCCCCCTGACCGAGCGGGCCCGGCACTTCGCGGCCGCGTACCGCGAGCGCTACGGGAGCACCCCCGACCACTGGGGGGCGCTCGCCTACGACGCGGCGCAGCTGATCGGGCGCGCGGTGCACGAGGTGGGCGCAGACCGCGTCCGGGTGCGCGACCGGGTGGCCTCCGTCGGGCGCGACGCTCCTCCCTTCTCGGGAGCCACCGGCGAGATCCGCTTCGACTCGCTGGGCGACCCGATCGACAAACCCGTGATGATCGAGAGGGTGCCGTGATGCCGCCGCTTCGCAACCCCGTCGCGCGCCTGCGCTGGACGATCCGCCGGCGCCTCCTGCTGGGCTCGGGCTTCACCGTGGCCGCGCTCTGCCTGATCGGGGTGGGCGTGGTGCTGCTGGCGCGCGCCCACCGCGAGATGAAGGAGCGCATGGCCGAGGTGCTGGCCGTGCAGTCCGACCTTTCCAGCACCGCCGACGCCGTGCAGCACTACGTGGTGCTGGGGCAGGGCGAGCTGCTGGGAGGCGGCCAGGCGCAGGACGAGCGGATGGACAGCGTGAGCGCCGTCGCCGACTCGGTGCGCCGGGTGCTGACTACCGGCACCGCGCTGGGGCAGGCCGAGCGGATGCGGCTGGAGCGCATCGGCGGGCTGCAGGGACGCATCGGGGCGCGGCTGGCGATGGCGCGCGCCTTCCAGGACGTGGCCGAGCCGGACAAGGGGGTGCGGCAGGCGAGCATGGCGGCCTCCATGCTGGACACCCTGTTCGCCGAGTCGGGCGCCATCGCCGCAGCGCAGCAGGCGAGCGCCGCGGAAGCGCTGCGGCGGGTGGACGCCACCGTGCAGCGGCAGCAGTGGATGCTGCGCGCGCTCCTGGCGCTGGGGCTGGTGGTGGCGCTCGCGTTCGGGGTCTTCACCTGGCGCGCGGTGGCCCGGCCGCTGGAGCAGCTCGCAGCCGCCGCCCGCAGCATGGGCGAGGGCGACCTGACCGCGCGCGCCGAGTCGGCCGGGCTCGACGCGGAGTACCGGGTGCTCGCCGACGCCTTCACCGAGACCACCCGGCGCCTGTCGGCCCTGGTCTGGCAGATCCAGCGCGAGTCGGGCGACCTGGCCGGCTCCGCGGCGGCGCTCACCGAAGCCTCGGAGCAGACCGCGATCTCCACGGGCGAGATCAGCGCCACCATGGCCTCCATCGCGCAGGAGACCGAGGGGCAGCTCCGCAACCTGATCGCCTCGCAGGAGATCCTGGAAAGCGTGGGGGACTCGGTGCAGGCGCTGGAGCAGACCGCCGAGCACTCGCGCGAGCTGGGCTCGCACATCCAGGCGACCGCGCTGGGCGCCCGTGACGAGATCGCGGGGGCGCTCGACACGCTGGGGCGGGCGAGGAAGGTGATCGGTGCGTCGGCCGCCGAGGTGGAGCGGCTGGAAGAAGCGTCGCGCGCGGTGGAGGGCTTCGTCGTCTCCATCCAGGAGATCGCCGGGCACACCAACCTGCTGGCGCTGAACGCCGCCATCGAGGCGGCGCGCGCAGGTGACCACGGACGCGGCTTCGCCGTGGTGGCCGAGGAGGTGCGCAAGCTCTCCACCCGCAGCGCGGAGTCGGCCCAGCAGGTGCGCTCCGTCGTCGAGGCCATGCGCAGCCAGGTGCGGAGCGCCGTCGCCTCCTTCCGCGAGGGCGTGGGCGGGCTGGGCGACGTGGACGCGGTCTCGCGCACCGCCACCGAAGCGCTGGAGGGGATCAGCGCCGCCGTGTCGGGGCTGGACGAGCTGGCCCACGCCGTGCGCGAAGCGGCCGAGACCAACCGGGGCGCGGTGGAGCGGCTGGAAAGCCACCTGGGGCTCACCTCGCAGCACGCCGAGGCGCAGGCCGCCGCCAGCGAGGAGGGCGCCGCCGGAGCGGAGGAGACCGCGGCGACGGCGCAGGAGGTGGCTTCGACCGCGACCCAGCTCGCGGAGAGCGCCACCCGGCTGTCTCACCTGGTCGCCGCCTTCCGGGTGGACGGAGAGCGGGAGGACGAAGCGGTCCCGGTAGAGCCTTCCTTTCCCGGGGCCGGGCAGCTGGCCGGCATCGCCTGAGCGGCGATTTTCACCGTGAAAAAGAAGACGCCCCGGGGCCGGAGCTCCGGGGCGTCTCTCGTCGTCCGTCCAGCGAGGGACGGCCGGACTGTTCACACGTGGAGCGCCGGGGCCTCCGTCACCATCTCGCCCGCGTAGCGCTCCAGCGCCGGCCGCACCCACTCCTCCAGGAACTCGTCCACCTGCTCCGGCGCGCGGCCGACGTAAAGCTCCGGGCGCAGGTCCTCTTCCAGCTCCGCGCGCGTCACCCCGAAGGAGGGATCGGCCGCGATCCGGTCCATCAGGTCGTTGGGGCGGCCGTGCTGCTTGACCTCGCGCCCAGCCTCGATGGAGTGGACCCGGACCCGCTCGTGCAGGTCCTGCCGGTCGCCGCCGCGCTTCACCGCGCGCATCATCAGGTTCTCGGTCGCCATGAACGGCAGCTCCTCCATCAGGTGCCGGCGGATCATCTCCGGGTACACCACCATCCCCGACGCCACGTTGTGCAGGATCAGGAGGATGGAATCCGTCGCCAGGTACGCCTCGGGGACGGCGATCCGCTTGTTGGCCGAGTCGTCCAGCGTCCGCTCGAACCACTGCGAGGCGGCGGTGAAGGCCGGGTCGATGGTCAGCGCGATCACGTGCCGGGCCAGCGCGCCGATCCGCTCCGAGCGCATCGGGTTGCGCTTGTACGGCATGGCCGACGAGCCGATCTGGTGCTCCTCGAACGGCTCCTCCACCTCCTTGAGGTGCGACAGGAGGCGGACGTCGTTGGCGAACTTGGACGCCGACTGCGCGACCCCGGCCAGCGTGGCGAGGCAGGCGTAGTCGGTCTTGCGCGTGTAGGTCTGCCCGGTGACGCCGTACACCTTCTCGAAGCCCATCTTCGCCGCGACCAGCCGGTTCAGCCGCTCCACCTTCTCGCCGTCGCCCTCGAACAGGTCCAGGAACGAGGCCTGGGTCCCCGTGGTCCCGCGCACCCCGCGGAAGCGGAGCGTGTCCAGGCGGAACTCGATCTCCTCCAGGTCCAGCAGCAGGTCCTGGATCCAGAGCGTGGCGCGCTTCCCGACGGTGGTGGGCTGGGCGGGCTGGAAGTGGGTGAAGCCCAGCGTGGCGAGCGAGCGGTGCTCCCGGGCGAACTCCGCCAGCGCGGCCACGGCGTTTATGAGCCTTTTGCGCGTGAGCTTGAGGGCTTCGCGGTGCTGGATCAGGTCGGTGTTGTCTCCGACGAAGGCGGAGGTGGCGCCCAGGTGGATGATGGCCCGTGCCTCAGGGGCCTGCTCGCCCAGGTGGTGCACGTGGGCCATCACGTCGTGCCGCAGCTGGCGCTCCAGCTCGGCGGCTCGCTTCAGGTCCACCGTGTCGAGCTGGTTCTTCAGCGCGGAGATCGCCTCGTCCGGGATGTCCAGCCCCAGCTCCTTTTCGGCTTCGGCCAGGGCGAGCCACAGGCGGCGCCAGGTGCCGAACTTGAAGGCCGGGGAGAAGACGTACGACATCTCCGGCGAGGCGTAGCGCTCGGTGAGCGGGTTGCTGTATCGGTCGGCTGACATGTTGTGCTTTTGGTCTGGCTTCTGTGTTTGGGGCCGCTCCAGAGCCCGGCGGTACGGCTGCCGGTCTCTTCCGCGGGGCCGGTGAGCCTGCCAAACTGCGGCAGTCTCCCCGACCGCTACGGGAGCCACGCCCAAACCACCGGGCGCGTCTCCCTCCGCAACATCATCTGGGAACGGCAGGGGACTACGCCCCCTCCCCCGGCCCCTCCCCCACAGGTGGGGAGGGGAGAACTGCAACCACAGGGCTCTTCGTGTCGTTCAGCCTTCCCCCAGAATTGGGAGAGGGGGCCGGGGGGTGAGGGCCAGCAGTCGCAGGCTGTAACCTGTCACCTGTAACCTGCTGTCCCCTACTCTCCCGGGTACTTCACCGCCCGCAAGAAAAGGCCCTCCGGCGGAGCGGGCGGGGACGTTCCCATCCCTTCCGCCCCGGCCAGGAGGGCCTGCATGTCGCCCTCGGGCCTCGCGCCGAGGCCGATCTCCACCAGCGTCCCAACCAGGTAGCGCACCATGTGGTGCAGGAAGCGGTTGGCGGTGACGTGGAACTCGATTCCCGTCGGGTGCCACTCGGCCCAGCGGGCTTCCGTCACGATGCAGCGGTCGCCGCGCTCCTCCTGCCCCGCCTTGGCGAAGGCTTTGAAGGAGTGGTCGCCGATGATGCAGGCGGTGGCGCGGTCCATCGCGGCTCGGTCGAGCGGGCGGACCAGGGGCCAGCACCAGCGCACCTGGAAGGGCGAGTTCGCCTCCTCCACCAGCCCCACGCGGTACACGTACGAGCGCGCCACGGCGTCGTAGCGTGGGTGGAAGCGCGGCGCGGCCTCGGCGGCGTCGGCGATCCAGATCCCTTCCGGCAGCAGGGCGTTCATCGCGCGCCGGAGGGCGTGCGGTGTCCACTTGAGTGGGGCGTCGGTCGCGGCTACCTGGCCGGTGGCGTGGACGCCCCGGTCGGTGCGCCCGGAGCCGATCACCTGCGCGGGGCGGTCGAACAGGCGCGACAGGACTCGCTCCAGCTCCCCCTGGACGGTGCGCTCCGTGGCCTGCACCTGCCACCCGAAGAAGGCGCGCCCGTCGTACTGGACGGTGAAGCGGATGCGGTGCGTTTCGGCGGTGGTGTTCACGGGCGACAAGCTACAGGCGGGGGGGGCGAAGTCAAGCGCACGGGCGCCGGAAACCCGCTCCACGATTGACAGTGCGGGGGCGCGTGGGTAAGATCCGCATTCCGTTTCCCGGCACCGACTTCGACCCCCGGTTCCGCCTTCCGATGCGCACCTCCTCCGACCCGACCCACCCATGAACGACGGTCTCCTTTCCGGCGAGGCGAGCGACGTCTCGCTCGGCGACCTGATCAGGGCGGCGACGCTGCGCCCGCTCAGCATGGCCGAGGCGGAGCACGCCTTCGGCGAGGTGATGGAGGGGCGCGCTACGCCGGTGCAGATGGCCGCCCTGCTGGTGGCGATCCGGGTGCGCGGCGCCGTCCCCGACGAGGTGGCCGGCGGGGTGCGGGCGCTGCGCCGCGCCATGGTCGCGGTCCCGGTGGGGTCCACGGAGGGGCTGGTGGACACCTGCGGCACGGGCGGCGGGGCGGTCACCACCTTCAACATCTCCACCGCGGCGGCGCTGCTGGCGGCGGGGGCGGGGGTACGGATCGCCAAGCACGGGAACCGCAGCTTCAGCTCGCGCTGCGGGAGCGCGGACGTGCTGGAGGCGCTGGGCGTGCGCCTGGACCTGACGCCCGAGCAGGAAGCCCGCGTCCTGGAGCAGACGGGGATCGTCTTCATGTTCGCGCCGCTGCACCACCCGGCCATGCGCCACGTGGGTCCTGTGCGGCGCGAGCTGGGGATCCCCACCCTGATGAACGTGCTCGGCCCCCTCACCAACCCCGCCCTGGCCCGCCGCCAGGTGGTCGGCGTTTCCGACCCCGCGCTGCTGGAGCTGATCGCGGGCGGCCTCCAGGCCCTAGGGCACGACCGCGCCCTGGTGGTGCACGGCGAGCCGGGGATGGACGAGCTGAGCCCCATCGGGCGAACCCAGGTGATCGAGCTGCGCGATGGAGCGCTGACCCGCGGCACCATCGACCCGGGCGAGGACCTGGGGTGGGAGATCCCCGGCACCGAGGGATTGGGCGGCCAGGAGCCAGAGGAGAACGCCAAGACCATCGTGCGGGTGCTGCGCGGAGAGCTGCAGGGCGCCGCCCGCGCCGCCGTGGTGCTCAACGCCGGTGCCGCCATCTACGTCGCGGGCGAGGCGGAGTCGCTGAAGGACGGAGTCGCGCAGGCGGGAAAGGCGCTGGAGAGCGGGGCGGGGTGGGAGAAGCTGCGGGCGCTGCGGGAGGCGTCGCGGGCGGTGTAGGAGCGGGGCGGGCAGGTCCCCGGGCAGAAGGCCCCTCCGCCGGCGGCGGAGGGGCCTTCGTGCTCACCGGGGTGCGGCTACGGGTGCCGCGGGGTGCCGATGCGGTAGGGCCCGAAGCCGGACACGTCCAGCTTCGCGCGGTCCGGCTCCACCTCCAGCGGCGGGAGGTCCTTGCGCACCGCCTTGACCTCCCAGTCGAACTCCTGGTCGGAGTGCGGGTTCTCGGAGACCACCACGAACCGCCCCCCCACGATCTTGGCTCCTCCCTCCGTCCGGACGGCCAGGCGGTCGAAGCCGTCGATGTTGGTCAGGAGGATCGTCCGCCCCTCGGTGTGGGTGAGCGCCTCGAAGTACGAGGGGAGGACAACCTCGGCGCGCCCGTCCTTCAGCCGCGCGGTGCCCCGGTAGAAGACGCTCCCCTCCGGCCCCTCCAGCGTGGCGTGGACCAGGTACTTGGACGGATCGAGCGGGTGGTCGATGATGAAGGTCTTGTAGACACCGGTCGAGGCGTTCCAGATCTGGATCGCGGTCGGGGAGTTCCCGAAGTTGCGGGAGTCGTACTTGAGGGCGAAGACTCCCGCGTCGCTGCCCGTGGTGTAGCCCTTGATCGACGCCGCGCCGCCGCCGATCCAGTTGCTGCCGCTCAGCACCCCGGAAAGGAAGGCGTCTCCTCGCACGTCGAGCTTCTTGGTGGGGACGAGCGTCCCCATCCCCACGTTGCCACGGTTGTCTACGCTCACCCCGATGAGCGTACTGTCGGGGGTCTGGGCGGCGAGGGCCGGGGCCGCCAGCAGGAATGCCGCGGCGAGCGCGCCGAAGTAGCGATTGCGCATGTCTCTCTTCTCCAGTCGGTGGGTTCGTGAGTCGTTGCGGGAAGCCACGGTGCCATGTCACTGGGTCAGCGCGCACGCCACGCTCGCCGCCCCTCCGATCAGCGCCTGCGCCCCGGCGAAGACGGCGAACGCGACCTTGCTGACCGGCTCCGGGTCGGCGACGGCGATGATCGCGGTGCCGGAGGCGAAGCCCAGGGCCTGCCCCGCCACCAGACAGGCGGTGCTGTTCTTGTCCATGGTGACGTTCCCCTGGATCTTCTGCTGGTCGGCGATGACCACCGCCCGGGCGCCGGACTGGACCGTCAGCCCCTCGATGGACACGCTCCCGCTCGCCACGCAGGCGCCGGTGGAGTTGCTGACGGTGTTGCCGGACATGTCCACCTGGGCGTAGCTGTAGATCTGGCTTCCCAGGCTCTTCTGGGACAGGTAGTCGGCCTGGTTGAGCATCTTGAAGCCCACCTGCGCGCCCTGCTGGATCAGCGGGAAGCGCGTCCGCGCGACCCCCGGTGTGCACATGTACCCGGTGGATGCCCGGCTCGTCGCGGTGTCGTAGGTGTTGTTGTCCGGGAGCGGCGTGGAAAGGTTCAGCTTCGCGTCCAGGTACTCCTTGTACTCGCCCACCGCGGGGTTGCCGTTGGCGCGCTGGTCCAGCACCGTGTTGGCGGGGTTGCTGAAGAAGGTCGTCATGTCGCCGATGTCGTGGACGTCCACCTTGTCGCCGCCGTCGAAGACGCCGTTGCGGTTCACGTCCAGCACCACGTTGAAGGAGTTGCCGTAGTAGTCGCTGAACAGGTTGCCGACGTTGCAGACCTGCTGGAAGTTGAGGTCCGTGCTCTTCCAGGCGTCCTCGCACGGGTCCCGCAGGGTGCTGTCGTCCACCGCGTACTCGGGCTTGTAGTCCGGGACCGGGGGCACCGTGGTGTAGACGGGGGTGTTCATCAGCTCGTACGGCCGCTCCCAGGCGCTGGCGAAGAGGGTCCCCTCGGGCGAGGTCCGCAGCCGGCGGCGCATGTCCGCGGGGGTGAGCTGCGAGACCAGGATCGGCCCGTGCGGCCGGTTCACCGGCACCGAAACGCTCGCCAGGGCGAAGCCGGCGGGCGGGTTGAGCCAGGAGAACCCCGGGGGGAGCAGCTTGGCGCTCACCACGTACGCGTCCACGCTGTCGTTCACCGGGACGTTCCTCGCCAGGCCGTAGACGTTCAGCGCGACGTCCTCGTTGAACAGCTCCCGCGATTGGCCGTTGTCCCCCAGCGTCACCACGTCGTTGTGTCCCGCCCGGCTGTCCACCACGATGAGGTCGATCTGGTTGTCGTAGTTGACGAAGTCGCCGTCGTTCTTGTTGTACTTGCCGTCCCGGTTCACGTCCAGCACCAGGGTGTAGAGCCCCTTGACCGGGGCGTCCCAGGTGACGTCCGCGGTGAAGCGCCCGTCGCTCCCCACCGTGACGGACGTGGGCGCCCCGCGCACGTCGGCGAGCGGGTACGTCTGGTTGCCGGAGTAGTACGCCGTCTGGAGGTAGGGGATGATGAAGAGCTGTCCGGAGGCGATCGCGGGCTTCGCGTCGAGGTTGGTGCCGTTGATGCGGATCCGCTTCGGGTTGGGCTGCCCCAGGAAGTCCCGCTGCGCGGTGGTCACCGGGACCGAGGTGGAGGCGACGAGCTGCTTCCGCTTCGCGACGCTCCCTCCCAGGCGGACCCAGACCAGGTAGTGGTCGGAGACCTGCTTTCCGTCGAGCCGGGTGTTGATCCCCTGAGTGTAGATCCCGTGCGCCTTGTAGAAGGTCCGGAGCGAGTCGTTCAGGATGATGCGGTCGTAGGCGCAGCTGGAGAGCGGAGCGGTGTTGGTCTTTTCGCCGTAGTTGACGTACCAGGTCCACGGAGCGGGGAAGTCCTGCCCCCGGTACGCCTGGGGGTACGAGGCGCAGTCGGCGTTCAGGTCTCCCACGAACATGGAGCGGGCGTCCTGCAGCCTGTTCTGCAGCAGCGAGGTCAGCTCGTAGTGCACGGAGCTGTTCTGCGGCGCGTTGGCCGGCGTCCCGGGCGGTCTCGCTCCCGCGCTGTAGGCCGGCTTGGTGTGGCTCACGTACACGCTGAACTGGAAGGGGTTGCCGTCCGGCTTGGTGTAGGTGAAGGTCGCCCGGTACGGCGGCCGCATCCACACGTTCTGGGCGGTCTGCTGCGTCCCGTTCACCGCCGTCACCTGCCGGCCCATGTAGTCGTAGAGCCCATTCAGCACGATGCGCGCGGGGGCATAGCAGATCCCGTAGCGTTCCTGGCGCCCCGCGCGTCCGGAGGGGAGAGACACCTGGGTGCAGTTGTAGTTGGCCATGGCGGGGCGCTGCGCCACCCCCTGGGTCAGCGGCCCGCCCGTGTCCAGCAGCTCCTCCACGAACACGATGTCGTACTGGCTCATGATGCTGGCGTAGCGGTCGAGCAGGTTGGTGTTGAGGGGCGCGTAAGGCGGCAGCCCCGCCTTGCGGTTGCCGAAGTTGAGGACGTTCCACGCGGCCACGGTGACCGACCACTCCTGGGCGGAGTCGACCGGAATGGCGGCGGGCGGCCGGGGCGGCCCCGCGGCGAGGGCTAGAGAGAGGAGAGCCGTGAGCATGAACTACCCCCTTTCCTGGTGTGAATGGACAGGGAGACGCCGGGGAAGCTGTCGCGGGGGACCTGCATGCGACAAAGGCAATGTACCCACTATTTGTCGCGAAGCAAGCTGTACAGAGGGATGGTTGGGTTCGCGCGACCGTCGGCTCAACACGCCCCCATCCGGCGGCCCGAGAGCCGCACGGCAGCCCCTCGATCCCCCAGGTCCGGGGGAAGGCTGCACGGCTGGCCCCAATGCAAAGGGTGGGCATCCACGCGGATGCCCACCCTTCGTTGTTTCGCCGTTCCCCGCCGTTCCCGCATGATTTACGGAGGGAGACTCACCGGGCTGTTTCGGTGAGGCTCACTCCGGG